>NZ_BRCD01000028.1:0-47866 GCF_023707945.1 Sporosarcina sp. NCCP-2331 | reverse complement strand
GGACTTTACGGACTTCACCGGACTTTCGCGCGCCAGACGCGGCCCATCCGACGAATGAACGCAAAAAAGCCGCGAAATGAATTCGCGGCCGGGAATTTCTTATACTTCGAAGAATGCTGCACGTTTATCGTCTTCCAAAATCGTACCGATGAAGAATGAGCCGAATACGCCGTAACGCGCGCTCACTTCATCAAATCGCATTTCATAAACGAGTTTCTTGAATTGCAGTACGTCGTCTGAAAACAGTGTGACGCCCCACTCGTAATCATCAAAACCAACAGATCCGGAAATGATCTGCTTCACTTTGCCTGCATAACCGCGTCCGATCATGCCGTGGCTGCGCATCAGGCTCTTGCGGTTATCCATGTCGAGCATATACCAGTTGTCATTGCCTTCGCGTTTTTTGTCCATTGGATAGAAACAGACGTATTGGCTGCGGGGCAATTCTGGATACAGGCGCCCGCGGACGTATGGATTCTGATACGGGTCTTCGTCAGATTCGCCTGCCAGGTAATTGGACAATTCCACAACGGACACGTAAGAGTATGCCGGAATCGTGTAGTCTGCGATCGTCAGTTTATTGAATTCTGCTTCGAGCTGCTGTAGCTCATCCATTGTCGGACGCAGAGTCATCAGCATGAAATCGGCTTTCTGACCAATCACTGTATAAAATGCATGACTGCCTGTCTTCGCTTCATCTGCTTGCTGAAGGCGTTCCAGATAGCCTAGGAATTCATTGACTGCTGCTTGACGCTCTTCTTTGGAAATTAATTTCCAAGAGGCCCAGTCCATTGTTCGGAAATCATGAAGTACGTACCAACCATCTAATGTAATCGCTGCTTCGTTCACTGTAATTCAGTCTCCTTTTAATTCAAAATATGTTCTTTTTCAAGTGTATCATAAACGTTCTGCAGACGATAACGATATAGGGGGTGCATATAAATGATGTTTGACGAAATTGTGCCTATAGGAAGGAAATGTCTGAAAAGTTCGAAACTCATAGTGAATTGTATAGTAATTTCAGGTATGATGAATAGGAAAATATAACAGAAGGTGGGACTTGGATATGGCAGATCTTTTTGATGGAATCAGAGCGCAACTGGAAGGGAAGGGCAAAACAATTGTATTGCCAGAAGGAGAAGATGCACGGATTTTGGAAGCGGCAGTTCATTTGCAGCAGGAAGGTATTGTAACGCCTGTTTTGCTTGGCAATGAAGAAGCGGTCAGGAAAGCGGCGGCAGAAGGCAGTTTTGATATCAGTGAGATTGAGCTGATTGATCCTGCAAACGCTTCCTATTGTGAAGAACTGGCGGAAAAGTTTACCGAACGCCGTGCGGGAAAGGCAACAATTGAACAGGCGCGCGAGCAGTTGAAGGATGTCAACTATTTCGGAACTATGTTACTCTATACAGGACGTGCAGACGGCTTAGTGAGCGGTGCTGCGCATTCTACGGCAGATACTGTACGGCCTGCTCTGCAGATTATTAAAACAAAGCCTGGTATTTCAAAGACAAGCGGCGCTTTTATTATGATGAAAGAAGAAGAGCGGTTGATTTTCGCAGATTGTGCAATTACAGTCAACCCCTCCGCAAAAGAACTGGCGGAAATCGCAGTGGAAAGTACGAAAACAGCAAAAGCGTTCGGAATCGATCCGCGCGTCGCGATGCTTTCATTCTCGACAAAGGGCTCTGCTGTAACGGAAGAGACGGAAAAAGTGGTGGAAGCTGCAAGCATTGCAAAGGAAATGGCGCCTGAGTTGCTGATTGACGGAGAATTCCAGTTTGACGCAGCGTATATTCCGTCTGTTGCAGCGAAAAAAGCCCCCGATTCCGTTATTAAAGGGGATGCTAATGTATTCATTTTCCCGACGCTCGATGCAGGAAATATCGGCTACAAATTAACGGAACGTCTGGGCGGCTACGAAGCGATCGGACCGATTCTGCAAGGGTTGAATGGACCGGTGAATGATCTGTCACGCGGCTGTTCCGCTGAAGATGTCTATAAACTTTCATTAATTACAGCAGCACAAAGCCTGTAAACCGCACATTGTGAAGCGTCTGCATACATACTAGAGAAACAGCAATGGGAGAGCTGGACATGTCACAGCATAAAAATTTATTGAATCAGCCGTCCTGGCGTTTTATTGATGAATCCATCACCGCGCGGAATCGATCTGCACTGGAATCGTTTGCGATGGATGATGCGCTCTGTCAATTAGTCGGGCAGCAAAAAAGTGTGTCGGTTGTGAGAACGTGGGTGCATGACAAAACAATCGTCCTCGGTATCCAGGATCATCGCATGCCGTTTATTCAACAGGCGATTGAACTGATTGAACAGCGTGGTTTTCAATCCATCGTCCGCAATTCCGGCGGTCTCGCAGTTGTTCTGGACGAAGGTGTACTGAATATCTCGCTGATTTTCTCTGAACAGAAGTCTTCCATCGATATTCCGGTAGGCTATGATGCAATGCTTGCGTTCGTCAGACTACTGTTTCCGGAACTCGGTGAGCGCATCGAAGCCTATGAAATCGCGGGCTCCTACTGCCCGGGTTCCTATGACCTGAGTGTGGACGGCAAGAAGTTTGCTGGTATTTCACAGCGCCGCCTCCGCTCAGGCGTGGCAGTGCAAGTCTATCTTTGCGTGGAAGGCAGCGGCTCTGAGCGGGCGGCTTTCATTCGTGATGTGTACGAGACGGGCTTGCAGGGAGCAGAGATGAAGTTCGCGTATCCGGAAATCCGGCCGGAAGTCATGGCTTCTTTATCGGAGATTCTTAATACTCAGCTGACTGTCAATGAAGTCGTGATCCGCCTGCAGTTATTGCTGCGTTCACTGACTGAAGATATCAGGCACGGCGGGCTGACTGATGAAGAACTGGATCTGTATGGTTTTTATTTGCAGCGTGTCTTTGACCGCAATCAGAAAATGCTGTCATAAGAAAAAGAGCTGCCAATCAATGACTGATTGGCGGCTCTTTTGATGATACTAAATTTCCGTTAGGTTCCATTGTGAAAAGCGGTGCGACGTGTTCGCTCTCTTCGTTGAGTGCGATCAGTCTGCGTGCGCGGTTCATGATCTGAACGAATTGCTCATAATCTTCTTTCAATGTGCGGTTTTCTTTTTTTAGCTTTTCCAGTTCGTCTTCCATCGATTTCAGCTGTTCCGCCGCCGTTTTCGCTGTCTGTTTCCAGCGCAGTGCATCTGTGTCGGCACCGCCGTTATGATGCATGCGGATTAGATAGGCAATGACTGTATCAAGCGACAGTGCGGATAGCGGAACCTGGATTTTCTCCTGGCCGTCTGCTCCCGGCTCTGCGCTGTACATCTGCTGATTGCGTCTTTTAAAATCGGTGCCTAACACACGCAGTGTCTGCTTTCTCTCTTTCTTCGCTTCTGACAGTTCACCCTCGTATTCTCTGCGAACTACCGCATTCCATCTGAATCCGCATGCTGCTGCCGTTCTGTTCAGTGCGTCTCCTACTTCCTCAAACGCACTCAGCTGCGTACTTCCTTCTCTCACATGCCTCAGCACCGTCTCTGCCAACAATTCATCATCTTGCTCCAACCATGCATCCTGTCTAACTTTCACCATCTCCATGCCTCCTGTCTTGTACTCTCTTTCTACTGCCATTATGGCCAGCCAATGAAACATTTATTCAGAGACTTGGAAAATTCTATTAAAAGTTCAGGAGAAGCATGGTAATCAGGTGTTGCACAGTGGGAGGCTTGCTGTGTTTTTCGGCATCTGGTTCCCCATACGGCCGGTGGGCATTCTTCCCAGCTTTTCTAAACCAAACTTTCGAAACTCAAAATACACCATTGAGTCTATGTTGTCTTGCGTCGAATTTTGCTATACTGGATAGAATGAAGGATGAGGTGACGACATGCCGTATGCAAATGAAAAAATGCCTGAGGAAAAAGTGTTCAAAGATCCGGTGCACCGCTATATCCATGTGCGAGACCGTGTCATTTGGGACTTGGTCAACACGCGTGAATTCCAGCGCCTGCGCAGAATCCGCCAGCTCGGGACAACCTATCTGGTATTCCACGGCGCCGAGCACAGCCGATTTCAGCATTCCCTGGGGGTCTATGAAATCGTACGCCGGATTATTGACGACGGCTTCAGCGGACGCGAAGAGTGGAATGAAGACCAACGGCTCGTCGTACTTTGTGCGGCACTGCTGCATGATCTCGGTCACGGACCGTTTTCCCACGCTTTCGAAAAGGTATTCAATTTGGATCATGAGCAATTCACCCAGCAGATTTTATTGGGACAGACGGAGGTCAATGAAGTATTGAGCCGTGTGTCACCGGAATTTCCGCAAAAAGTAGCGGATGTTATTGATAAAACTTATCCTGATAAACTGGTCGTCGGCCTGATCTCCAGCCAGATCGATGCGGATAGGATGGATTATCTGCAGCGCGACGCATATTACACAGGCGTTTCCTACGGTCATTTCGACATGGAACGCATCTTGCGCGTCATGCGGCCGACCGAGGAGCAAGTCGTCATCAAGGAAAGCGGCATGCACGCGGTCGAGCACTACATCATGAGCCGCTATCAAATGTACTGGCAAGTGTATTTTCATCCGGTGTCGCGGAGTGCGGAAGTCATTCTGATCAAAATTCTTCACCGGGCGAGATATTTATTTGAAACAGGGTATGCATTTAAACAAGAGCCTGCCCATTTCATTTCGTTCTTCAAGAAAGAGTTCGGATTAAAACAATACATAGCACTCGATGAAGGTGTTCTTCTAACGTATTTTCAGCTGTGGATGGAAGAGGAAGACTCGATCCTGGCTGACTTATGCGACCGTTTCGTCAATCGGCGCCTGTTTCAGTATGCAGAGTTTGATCCGGCTTCACAGTACATGAAAATCGGCGAGCTGATGAAACTGTTCGAGCAGGCGGGACTGGATCCGGACTATTATCTGGTGACTGATTCTTCATCCGATCTGCCGTATGACTTTTACCGTCCGGGCGAAGAAAATGAGCGTGTCCCGATTTATCTGCAAATGAAAAACGGCGACCTGCGCGAACTGTCCAGAATGTCTGACGTGGTGGAAGCCATTTCCGGCAAACGCCGTACAGACCATAAAATTTATTATCCGGAAGATATTTTGATGGACGGATCGAACTTGCTGCATGAGAAGATTTTAGAAGTGTTACGAAGATAAGAGAGGGGTTGCGCGAATTGCTGCAAGAGCACGCAAAAATCGTTCAGTTTGTATCGTTGGCGAATGAGGTAAATGGCCGCAAGAAAATGCAGAAGATGATTTATATATTGAAGAAGATGGATTTCCCGTTTGCTGAAAAGTACGAGCTTCATATGTACGGGCCGTATTCGGAGGAACTGACGCTGCGGGTGGAGGAATTATGCGAAATGGGCTTTCTGGCGGAACGTTTTGAGGACAAGGGATCGTACAAACAATATTGCTATCAGGTGACAAATGAAGGTTCAAAGTTTCTCGGCACAGCGGATGAACCAAAAACGCAGCTGCCGGACTGTATCGGCCGTCTGAATGAGAAGTCTTCACGTTTTCTGGAGCTGGTGTCTACACTGCTGTTTTTCGATCAGCTGGACAAAGAAGAGCAAGTGGCCAAGGTGCGCATCGTAAAAAATAAACTGAATTTCACGGACCAGGAAATGGACCAGGCCTTCGCGTTCATAGAAGAACTCCAAACCTGCTCCGCCAGCTGAATACGCAAATGAAAAAGGATTCTCATCGCTGAGGGTCCTTTTGGTTGTGGTTGGTTCCGGTTGCCCGACTTTGCTGGTGTTTTGAGCGAAGTGTGTGTTTGCAGTTTAACCTCGCTTCGGCGCTGGGGGATTGCCTTACGCCATGAGCCAGCTGGCGAAGACCGCGCCAGTTGTCTCATGGCCACGGCCTACCCCGCAGTTGCGCCTATGCTGGCGTGGGGAATGTATGTTATGCTGCTTTTTCGCAGAGAGCGGAATTAGTTGATGTTGCTCCCGTTGCTCGGCCTGGCAGGAAGTTTGAAGAATGTATGTGTTTGCAGTTTGAACCCGCTTCGGCGCTGGGGGATTGCCTTACGCCATGAGCCAGCTGGCAAAGACCGCGCCAGTTGTCTCATAGCCACGGCCTACCCCGCAGTTGCGCCTACGCTGGCGTGGGGAATTTATGATATGCTGCTTTTTTGCGGAGTATGGATTAGTTGGCTTGGTCCCGTTTCTCGACTTTGCAAATGCATTGATCACAAGAATCTAAGCCTTTACAGAATGATAAGTATTGCATGAAACACCACCTGTCATAAAAGTCTCAGACGGTATGCTCATACTGCCACTCACATAAAAATTATTGAAAAACCAGCCAGTGTACCGGAGTGAAAGCCGTCACGAAGGACGGCTTTTGCGAGTAAAAGCGCAGCGTTAGGAGCACTGGTTTTAGGCGACTCGGGGAGGATCAGCCCGATAGGATGAGACAACTAAAGGGAGCGAACGAAAATAGTGTGCAGAAGGAACTCTGTATTGCCTTAATTTCTGCAAAGACCGCAGAAATACGGCAAAGCGAACCCTTCGCTGTTCGCTTGGCTCACCGAGGGCCCTCCCGAACGCGTCCGCCTGGAACGCAGGGGAAACGGAATTCTATCCACAACGCGAACTGTATCATGCTAAATTCAGGCCGCAAAAAAAGGATCCTCACCAAGAGAATCCTTCCTAACGTTTACTTATCGCACTCTCTGACGCCGGCTTTGGACATGTGGTTCTTGGACATTTCCTCGATGATGACAGTGACGTTTTCAATAGGTGCGCCAACAGATTCAATCACGGCCTCGGTCACTTTTTCACAAAGCGCACGCTTCTGCTCATCCGTGCGGCCTTCGAACATTTTTACGGTCACGATTGGCATATTACTTCCTCCTTAGCAGAAAATTCAGGTATAGTACATATAATAACAGACATAGAGGGGGATTTACATGGCGAATGAACAAAACTCCAAGCCGAAATTAGGCTTTACCATTATTAAAAACGACCCGACAGATGGCCATAAAGGATTTGGCATCGGATCATTGTCGCTGGAAAATATCTCACCTGTCATCATTGACGTGGAAGAAGGCACGGCGCAGGTGGAAATGGGCGCAATGCATGCGCGCAGCGATACAGAGCGGGGCATCAAATTTACGACCAACCGCGAAGACTCCGAAGGCGGAAAACCATACTGGCTCGTCTGGGTCACGATTGATTATCGTGAAGAAGGCCCATATTATGCAGGTGTCACCGCATGTGAAATGGTCGTTAACCGGGAGAAACGCCGAGGCTATAAATTGCTGGCGGATCACGTAAACCGAATGGATAAGTCGATGAAACGCCAGATTATCGTCGATGAAATGGACGATCGTTCAAAGAAGATCCTGGCTGACTTTTTGCGCTCCCACAATGCAGAATTATGGGAACGCAGCAAGCCGGAATTGCATGAAGGACTGCGTACCGAATAATACTTTCTGCCAGAATGGCTGAATTGCAAAACGTCTAAATAAGTCGAAAATGTGACAATTCATTTTGGCATCCCTTTGAGGTTGAATGTCGGCTGTAAAGGAAGTAAACTGTACATACAGCTTTGCTGCTGTAATCTAGGACAGCTGGTGCAGATTACTATTCTTTGAAGACGCCGTAAAACCCAAGCGGGCAAATTCATCCAATAGCTTTGCAACAGTCAAAAAAGCCTCACTCTCCGCGGATCGGAGGGCGAGGCTTTTTTATCATTTCCCGGCAGAAGACTCCCTCTTCAATCGTGTGAAGGGCAAAGACCAACGATAAGGGGAGATGAATGCCGGTTGGCGATGGCCAAAGTGATTCTAATTGTGATAGAATAGGAACATGTATTCCTATACAAAGTGAGGTGAAAACAATGCTCATCAATAAAGCCTATAAGTTTCGTATCTATCCAACCAAGGAACAGGCAGTCCTCATTGCTAAAACCATTGGATGTAGTCGTTTCGTATTCAATCAATTTTTAGGGCAATGGAATGATACCTACAAGAAGACAGGCAAAGGATTAACCTATCATACTTGTTCTGCTGAATTAACGAAATTGAAAAAGGAATTACTATGGCTAAAAGAAGTTGACAGTATTGCCCTCCAGTCCTCATTAAAAAATCTTGCGGATTCATATACAAGATTCTTCCAGAAACAAAACAAAGCACCACGCTTCAAGTCTAAAAAGAACCCTGTTCAATCGTATACGACCAAGTGTACCAATGGAAATATTGCCATTGCAGGCGACAAAGTGAAATTGCCTAAACTAGGGCTTGTTCGTTTTGCCAACAGTCGTGAAGTACAGGGGCGCATTCTGAATGCGACCGTCAGACGAAATCCAAGTGGCAAATACTTTGTATCCATTGTAGTCGAAACCGAAATACATCCCCTGGAGAAAACAGGTTCATCTATCGGTATAGACTTAGGTATTACTGACTTCGCCATTCTTTCTGACGGTCGAAAGATCAACAACAATAAGTTCACATCAAAAATGGAGAAGAAACTAAAAAGGGAACAACGGACACTTTCAAGACGTGCCTTGTTAGCCAAAAACAATGGGATTAACCTTCTTGATGCGAAAAATTATCAAAAACAAAAGCGTAAGGTAGCCAGATTACATGAAAAAGTAATGAATCAGCGAGAAGACTTCCTTAATAAGGTCACTACAGAACTAATCAAAAACCACGATATGATCTGTATCGAAGACTTGAATGTCAAAGGAATGCTACGCAATCATAAACTAGCTAAAAGTATCTCTGATGTGTCCTGGTCCAGCTTTGTGACGAAATTAAAATATAAAGCAGATTGGTATGGAAAATTACTAGTTGAAATAGACATGTGGTTTCCATCTAGTCAATTATGCTCTACTTGTAGTCACAATGATGGAAAAAAGTCACTAGACATTAGGAAATGGGTTTGCTCTAATTGCCAAACACCTCACGATAGAGATATCAACGCCAGTCTGAATATCCTAAGCGAAGGGCTTCGATTACAATCCTTAGCCTAACTACACAATAAAACCGTAGGAACTACGGAGTAGCTTGGTAAATAAAAGAAACCTCTGCGAGTAAAGAAATACGCTGGCAAGTATGCTTTGTTCCCAAGAATCTCCCATCTTCAATCAGACCGCAAGGGCGATAAGTGGGAGTAGTTCAATCGATTCATTTCATTCGAAAAATGAAAAGGGAAACAATTCCAGTTTGGATTCTTTCTTTGTACCTGAATTTTGTTCCCTTAGTGAACGGTCGGTACACAGTTTTTTAGGGACATCTTGATCTTTCACATACATAACCCGCTGTTTCGGGCATTCATTTACCGCGATGCCGCCAGTCTCGATATCGACAATCACGCTTTGAACACCTGTAGGAGGCAGGAAAGGCTCCGGAATGCTTCCTTCATGCACGGTTTCCATAAAATCAATCCAGATCTTCTTCGATGCCGCCTTATCATCCAGGTTTTCGAGCTGTTTGCCGCGGTCGAAACCTGTCCAAATCCCTGCGGTCAATGAAGGAGAGAAACCGATTAAGTACTGATCGGAAATCGTTGTGCCGGACTTTGCGGCATACGGGCGGGACTGTTTTGGCCGCATCGATAATCCAGTGGAGGATAAATAGTCGCTGAACACCGGGTCGAACATGCCGGTCATCATTTGTGATAATACAAAAGCATCTTGCGCCGAAATGATTTGCTTCGGTTTTTTATCCGCGTACTCATAGACGATTTTCCCGTTCGCATCCGTAATCGACAAAATCATCTGCGGCTCAACCTCAGCGCCTTTTGACGCGATGCGGTTATAAGCGGTCGTCATTTCCATCAGCGTCACATCGGATGTTCCGAGTGCAACGGCGGGTGATTCCTGAAACGATACATCGATTCCGAGGCGCTGCGCCATTTTGGTATAGGGTTTATAACCGATTTGCTCCAGCGTTTTCACTGCATAAATATTATCGGAAATTGCCATTGCCTGTGCCAATGAAATCGGCTTGCCTGCAAACTTGCCGTTAATATTGCTCGGCTCATACGTTGAGCGGCCATCATCATAGGTGAAAATAGTTTTCTCGGCTGTCATGAACGTCAGTGGATTGAAGCCTTTTTCCAGAGCCGCCGCATATAAAATCGGTTTCATTGCGGAACCGGGCTGCCGTTTTGCCTGTGTAACCCGGTTGAATGAACTATCTGCAAAATTCACTCCGCCCACCATCGATGTAACAAAACCTGTATCTGCCGCCATTGAAACGAATCCTACTTGTAAATCATTTTCAGGCATCCACTGCCCAATCACCTCTTCTGCCGTTTTCTGATGATGCTGATTCAGAGTCGTACGGATTTTCCAGCCGCCTTCAGCGGGCACGCGGCCTTTTGCAATCAACAGTTCTTCGGCCTGCTGCCAAGCCGCGTCCAAGAAATACGGTGCCACTTGCTTCGCGTCTTTCCAACTTTCCGTTTTCAATACAATCGGCTCATCTATTGCACGCTTTTGCTGATTTTCGGAAATATAACCGCCGCTCTCCATTTGATTCAGCACAAGCAACTGGCGATTGCGGGAGTTTTCCGGATTTGCCAGAGGCGAATAAAGGGAAGGGCCTTTCGCGATCGCTGCAATGGCAGCAGCTTCTTCAAGGGTCAGTTCCTTTGCGGACTTTGAAAAATAAAACCGGCTTGCTGCTTCTACCCCGTACATCCCGTGTCCGAAATAGATCGTATTTAAATAGCCTTCTAAAATCGTATCCTTATCGTAGAACACTTCTAAGCGGTAAGCGAAAAGTGCTTCTTGAATTTTTCTCGTCCACGATTTTTCATGCGTTAAATAAAGATTTCTAGCATATTGCTGAGTAATTGTGCTGGCTCCCTGTGCTTTGCTCATCGTTTTGACGTCTTTCAGCACGGCTCCTGCAAGCCGCTTGTAATCGAATCCATGATGCTCAAAAAATTTCCGGTCCTCTGTTGCCACAAATGCATCGGCCAGAAACGGTGAAATATCGGAAAGTTTCATCCAATATCTGCGCTGCTGTGAGAAATGGTCGCCGATCTGATGTCCGCTGTGATCGAGAAAGAGAGACGCTTTCGGTACACTTAATGAAGGTGCGCCGAGTATCTGGGCATAGAGTCGTAGTGCGATCAAAACAGTGACGGCAGCTGTAGTCATCATGATGGTGAGTGAGAAAAACCGTTTTCTGAGCTTTTTTCGATTAGTAGATTTTATATAGTCGGTACGTTTCATTGAACATCCCATCCCGTTCCATTCAAGTATCTTTTGTCAGTATGGTATGGTTTCCCATAGATTAAACGGTGAATGGCAAAAAGTTTGGACTCGGTAACATTGAAAGTACCGGCGGAAGAAGTGTATAATAAGTGAATCTATCTACATAAGGCGGTGAGCGAATGGAAGCACCAAACCAGCAGCAAGCGGTGCAAGTCCGGCTCCGTTCAGTGATTCAGCATCCCGGACAACCGGCGGAAGCGCATGAAATACAGGCAAAAGGGCAGGTCGTCGAAAAAAAGGGACAGGCTTATCTGTTGTTTGAGGAACTGAACGAAGGAATGCCGCCGGTTCGCACAACGGTGAAACTGCACGCAGAAGATGCCTTCATCATGCGCAAAGGCGGCGTTCAGATGAGGCTGCCTTTCCGTCCGGACGATGCGCGTTTCGGCACATACGGAAACGGCCCGGCAGTCATGGATTTGCTGGTCGACACAAAGGAGCTTCATTGGACACCGGGACGGTTTTCAGTGGCTTATGATTTGCATGCAGAAGGAAATTTATTGGGGAAACATCAATTGACTATAACCTATTCGGAGGTACCAAAATGAATGCAGTGGAACAGATTCAGTCAGAAATAAAAGCGGCTTTGCAGCAGGCTGTTGAAAAAACAGGTCTAGTGGAACCAGCGGATATTCCGGAAATCAAACTGGAATCGCCGAAAAATAAAGAGAACGGTGACTATGCAGCGAACATCGCAATGCAGCTGACGAAACTCGCGAAGCAACCGCCGCGTGCAATTGCAGAAGCGATTTTGGCACATTTAGATACAACGGACACAGCGATCGAATCAATCGAAATTGCGGGTCCCGGCTTTTTGAATATCCGTGTGAAGGCAGGCAGCTTAGCGGACGTCGTGAAATTTATTCTCGACCAGGGCAGCGAATACGGGCATTCCGAAAGTGGACAGCATCAGAAAGTGCAGGTGGAATTCGTTTCCGCCAATCCGACAGGCGACTTGCACCTCGGGCATGCGCGGGGCGCTTCTTTAGGTGATGCATTATGCAATATTCTTGATCTCGCGGGTTACGATGTATCGCGTGAATACTATATTAACGATGCGGGAAATCAAATTAATAATCTGGCTAAGTCAATTGAAGTCCGTTATTTCGAAGCGCTCGGTTTGGAGAAGGAAATGCCGGAGGACGGCTACCAGGGTGCAGACATTATTGGGATCGCGAAGGAACTTGCCAATGAATATGGCGACCGTTATACAAAAGTTCCGGAAGAAGAGCGCTTGGCATTTTTCCGCGAACACGGTCTGCAGATCGAACTCGACAAGCTGAAGAAAGATTTGGCGGACTTCCGTGTTCATTTTGACAACTGGTTCTCTGAAACTTCGTTATACCACAACGGCAAAATTGAAGTCGCGCTTGATAAACTGCGTGAAAATGGTCATGTCTATGAAGAAGAAGGAGCCACATGGTTCCGTTCTACTACGTTCGGCGACGATAAAGACCGTGTGCTGATCAAACAGGACGGATCGTTCACCTATTTAACGCCGGATATCGCCTATCATGAAGATAAGCTGCGCCGTGGTTTCGATAAGCTCATCAACATATGGGGCGCTGATCACCACGGCTATATTCCGCGCATGAAAGCTGCAATCCAGGCGCTCGGCTATGATCGGGACACGCTGGAAGTTGAAGTTGCGCAAATGGTGCAATTGTACAAAGACGGCGAAAAGTTCAAGATGAGCAAACGCACAGGAAAAGCCGTCACACTGCGCGAATTAGTGGAAGAAGTCGGCTTGGATGCGGTGCGTTATTTCTTCGCCATGCGTTCAGGCGATGCACAAATGGACTTCGATCTGGACCTTGCTGTTTCCAAGTCCAATGAAAATCCAGTCTACTATGCACAGTATGCACATGCCCGCATCTGCTCCATCCTGCGTCAGGCAAAAGAGCAGAATATGCAGCCGTCAACAGAAAACGTGACACTGCTGCATGACGAAAAAGAACTGGAACTATTGAAGAAACTCGGCGACTTCCCGAAATTGGTCAGTGACGCAGCCCGTCTGCGTGCACCGCACCGGGTGACGACCTATATCCAGGAACTCGCTGCCGCATTCCATAGTTTCTATAACGCCAATAAAGTACTGGACCCGGAAAACAAAGAGCTTTCCGAAGCACGTCTGGCACTCATCACCGCCACAAGCACGACGATCGCAAACGCACTGAAACTAGTCGGCGTCGAAGCACCAGAACGGATGTAAGATATCTAAAAGCTGTCCGCTGAGTCATGTTATATGACTGACCGGGCAGCTTTTGCTGTTTATTTGTCTGGCCGTGATCATAGCCGGAGGAGTATGAGCACCGGCGGGAGTGCATTAAGATCATTCTGCGCGAATGAAAGCCCGAATGGTGCGGTGGTTGGCTGGAATGGTGCGGTTGAAGTCTGTATTGGCGCGGTGCAAAGCTGTATTGGTGCGGGAAAGTTCTGTATTCGCGCGTTGCAGCACTGTTTTGGTGCGCTCCAACATCATTTTCGCGCGTTTGCTGTTTTCATTCGGCGCTGGGTGAAACAGTCCGCCCTATGTGATAATGGAGACAGCCCAAGCACGCAACGCCCTCTCTGTACATTCAGTCGAATTGTAGTATAATAAAGCAGATTACGAATTACATACATTCTAAAAGGTTCTCTCAGTCAAACAGAGATGAAAGGGGAAATCGGTTCAAAGCCGATGCGGTCCCGCCACTGTAAGTGCCAAGCGCACAAGCCAGATACCTGCCTTTTAGGATTCAGTTCCGCAGCAGCCTACGAGGATAGGTAAAGTGGAAGAAGCCTGTTATGGTCTTCATCCGCTTAATCCTCCGCATCTACGGAGGGTTTTTTGTCTTTGTAAGCAGCATGTGTAATCATCCACAATCACCCGAGGAGGAAATAGTTAATGAAGAAATTTTGGCAGTTATTACTTACAGCGATGCTCGCCGTTTTGCTGCTCGCAGCATGCGGAAACGATAAAAAAGAAGAAACACCGGCTGATTCCGGTCAGGCTACTGAAGACGCAAGCTCTGATCAGAAACAAGCGGAAGATACAGACGGAACTAACTACCCGTATACAATCAATGATGCAGCAGGAGAAGATATTACATTCGAAAGCGCTCCTGAGAAAGTCATTTCGCTAATCCCGAGCAACACGGAAACTTTATTCGGCATTGGTGCAGGCGATAAAGTGATTGCTGTAACAGAAAACGATGATTATCCGGAAGAAGCAACAAAATTGGATACAGTCGGTGATTATAATGTGAACGTCGAAAAGGTGATTTCTCTGAAGCCTGACGCTGTGTTTGCTCATGAAATGATGATGGCATCAAGCGAAGAAGGGCTGAACCAAATTCGCGAAGCCGGCATTCCGGTGATTGTCGTACCGACTGCAGAGACTTTTGATGAAACGTATGAATCAATCAAAGTGATCGGCGAAATTATGGATAAAAATAAAGAAGCCGATCAAATCGTGGAAGACATGAAAGCGAAAGTGGAAGAAATCAAAACGAAGGCAGCGGATATTACGGAAAAGAAACGCGTCTTCGCGGAAACATCCGATGCGCCTGAAATCTATGCGCCTGGTAAAAATACTTTCCCACAACAATTCTTAGAAATGATCAATGCGGAAAACGTAGTGACCGAAGATGGCTGGGTGATGATGAGCCCTGAAACGATCGTCGATGAAAATCCCGATGTGATCCTAGTCATGTACAGCTATGTGCCGGATATTATTGAAAGCGTGAAAAAGCGTGACGGATTCGATACAGTCACGGCAGTGAAAGAAGATCAAGTAGTACAAGTAGATGAGAATACCACAAGCCGGACAGGTCCTCGTTTAGCGGACGGATTAGAAGCTTTTGCAAAAGCTGTTTATCCAGAGGTTTTTGGTGAATAAAACAGCCCTCGCCTATGCCGTGTCGATTGCCACCTTCCTGGTGGCAATCTGGCTTGGTGTATCGATCGGTGCAGTGAATATACCTATAGAGACGCTATGGAATCATACGGACGCAACTGCGAGCAATATCCTGTGGAAAATACGCATGCCGCGTGTGCTGCTGGCAGGAATTGTCGGTGCGTCACTTGCCATATCGGGAGCAGCCTTCCAAGGGCTCCTGAAAAATCCATTAGCAGATCCATATACCCTCGGAGTGTCATCCGGTGCCTCTGTAGGCGCTGTGATCACACTCTTTTTTGGTATTTCGCTGCCGTTCCTGGGCTCTTTCACACTTCCGGTATTCAGCATGGCCGGTGCGGCGATTACGATGTTTTTGGTCATCGGTTTTGCCCGTATGGTCGATCGATCCATGAAGATGGAGACGATTATATTAACAGGAATTATTTTCGGTTCGTTTCTCGGCTCCGTCCTGTCGCTGATGATTGCGCTGACACAGGAAGAGCTGCGGCAGATTGTCGGCTGGCTGCTTGGCAGCGTATCGATGCGCGGTTGGAAGTATATTACAATGGTGCTGCCGTTTTTTATTGGCGGTTCGTTCATTCTCTGGCTCAATCGCCGGGAACTGAATGCGATGCTGTTCGGTGAAGAGCGGGCACATCATTTGGGCGTCAATGTAAAACGCCGCAAGCTGCTTATTTTACTTGGCGGGTCGGTGCTGACAGGTTCGGCGGTCGCTGTTTCGGGGACGATCGGCTTTGTCGGGTTAGTGGTGCCGCATATGACGCGGCTGTTATGGGGATCGGATCACCGGCATGTGCTGCCGCTGTCGTTATGTAACGGTGCAACTTTGTTAATTATTTGCGATTTGGTGGCACGGACCATTATTTCGCCGGCGGAACTGCCTGTAGGCGTCATTACGGCATTCATCGGGGCTCCGGTTTTTGCTTATATCTTTTATAAACAGCGCAGAAAAGGAGCGATGTGACATGCTGCAGGTACAGGAGTTATCAGGAGGATACGGCAAAGAACCGATTGTGAAGCAGGTATCATTTCATGTGGGAAAAGGAGAAATCCTCGGCATACTCGGACCGAACGGCAGCGGGAAATCAACGCTGCTGAAGATTATTTCAGGCATCCTGCCCAAACAGCACGGCATGGTGAAGATCGATGGCCAGGATTCCGCTGCCTACACACAGAAGCAGTTCGCACGCAAAGTGGCAGTCTTGCCGCAGCTGCACGCGCACGCGTTTTCCCATTCCGTGAAAGATACGGTCGGGCTCGGACGCTATCCGCATCAGTCGGGTATTTTTTCAAGTTGGTCTGAAGAGGACGAGCGGGCAGTTCAGGACGCAATGAATTATACGGGCATCACACGCTACGTGGATACGCCGATTGAATTGCTGTCAGGAGGCGAGCAGCAGCGGGTCTTTGTTGCGCAGGCACTCGCGCAGGAAGCACCAATTTTATTGCTGGATGAACCGACGAATCATCTCGATATCGCGCATCAGCAGCAATTGCTCGATACGATCCGCAATCAAGCACATCAAAAAGGCATTACTGTTGTCTCGGTGTTCCATGATATTAATCTGGCGGCACTTTATTGTGATCGGTTGTTATTGTTGAAGAAGGGGGAAGTGGCGGCTATCGGTACACCGCAAGAGGTGGTGCTGGAGCAGGAAATACATGCAGTTTATCAGGCGCGCGTCAAAACACAGGCTCACCCTGAAATGCCAAAACCTCAGATGACACTTCTCCCGGATCTGCAAGGTGAGATCCAGCCATTCCGAGTAATGAAAGAAGAGCTGGAGATTCGCGGAGATCATGTTTTCCTGCAGACAAAGCAGCCGCTGAAGACGATTTCATCTGCCGTGCATAATGCAGGAATTGGCTGGTATCGGACATTTGTCAATCGAAGCGTGCGTGCGGATTACGATATTGATGATGTGCAGCGTGAGAACACGGATTATTTACGGGCACACGGCTATCATCTGACTGATACAGTGGCGATGATGACGGCGGTTGGTTCGGAACATGTGGAAATAGAAGAGTTTCAAGGAGAATTCGGCTCCATTGTCATCGCTGTTACTGCAGGTGTCGGCAATGCCGTAGATGTATCGAAATCTTGGCAGCGTGAGGATATTCCCTATATCGGCACCATTAATACATGGGTATTCATCAACGGGCAGCTTTCGGAAGAAGCATTTGTCCAAGCGATGATTACCGCAACGGAAGCGAAAACGAAAGCCTTGCAGGATGAACAAGTCAAAGACCCCGAATCCGGCACGATTGCGACAGGGACCTCAACGGACAGCCTGTTGATCGCGTCAACCCAGCAAGGCGCTTCACTGCCGTATGCAGGGCCAATCACACAGCTCGGGAAACTGATCGGGCAAGGTGTCTACGAATGTACGGTGCGCGCAATTCATGCATACCGGAAAGCGAAAGGTGAATCCGAATGATACCTGCTCACTTTATTGCCATCACGATCGGTATGGTGCTCGACTGGCTCATCGGTGACCCGCCAAATTGGCCGCATCCCGTCAAGTGGATCGGCACATCAATTGCCAATTTAACGAAGCTGCTGAATAAAGGCAGGCTTCGCACAATGAAAGGTGCATTGCTGTGGCTGATTATTGTCGGCGCGACATTTGCGCTCGTCCTCTGGCTCGTCAGTTTTGCTTATCGGCTGCATATATTTGCCGGGATTACGGTGGAAGCACTGTTGATCGCGGCTGGTTTAGCGCAGAAAAGCCTCCAGGACGCAGCGCTTGCCGTATGTGAACCACTGGAGGCGGGTGATTTGCCGCAAGCGCGGGAGAAACTCAGCTGGATCGTCGGCAGGGATACGGATAAATTGAACAGTGCGGAGATTTCTCGCGGTACGATTGAGACAGTATCAGAAAACACATCGGACGGCATCACGGCACCGCTGTTCTGGGCGTTTCTTCTCGGAGCGCCGGGTCTGTGGCTGTATAAAGCGGTCAACACACTGGATTCCATGGTCGGCTATAAAGATGAACGCTATGAACAATTCGGCAAAGTATCCGCGCGCATGGATGACCTGCTGAATGTGATACCATCGCGAATTACTGGATTGCTGCTCATTTTATTCAGCCTGAATGAAGGCGGGCATTCATTGGGCAAGCGTCTTGGAGGCTGGCTTCGTGATGCGAAATGCCATCCGAGTCCGAACAGCGGTTACTTGGAAGCGGCAACCGCCTGGCAGCTGAATATCGAGCTTGGCGGCAAAAATACATATCGCGGCAAAGTTTCAGAACGTGCGAAGATGGGTCCTCCTCAGCCTGCCTCATTACGCATTGCCGCGTCACACATCCGCTCGTCCATCAGACAAATGCATATCGCATCCTGGACGTTCTGGCTGTTATTTACTGTGATTGGAGTGTTGGTGTATGCAATTGCCTGAACATGGCGCAAATAGTGCGAGACTCTATCATTCAATCGGCTTGCCCGTTCCTGAAAAAGTACTCGACTTCAGTGAAAACTGCAATCCGGCCGGGCTGCCACCGTCTGTAGAAGCTGCTTGGCCTGATTTGATAACGAAACTAATAAGTTATCCAGATCCGGACGGTGAACCGTTTAAATCGGCAGCTGCAGCCTACCATGGCATCGATCCGCAGCAGGTGCTCGCTGGCAACGGAGCTGCTGAGCTATTGTCACTTCTTGCAAGACGCTATCGGAAAAAACGGGTCTTACTGATCGACCCGACGTTTTCGGAATACCGCGCGACACTAGCGGCCAATGAAGCAGAAGTAGTTTGCATTCAGGCAGATGAAGCAAAAGCTTTCCGGCTGCCTGTCGAAAAAATTCTGGCGGCTTTGCCAAATGCAGACGCAGTCTATCTATGCACGCCGAATAATCCAACGGGTCTGCTGCCGACACCTGCAGAATTGCTGACTGTTATGGAAGCAGCAAAAAACTGCGGGGCAGAAGTAGTTCTTGATGAAGCATTCATTGATTTTGCAGATGAAGAAAAATCATTCATTGCACATATACAGCAGCATACGCATGTCATCGTTGTCCGTTCCATGACGAAAATGTACACCATCCCTGGAATCCGTCTCGGCTATCTGGTGGCAGAACCAGCTATTATTGCTTCGATCAAACAGCAGGCTCCTCATTGGCATGTCAACGGGCTGGCGGCTGAAATTGGTGTGCTTTGTTTAAAAGAAGAAGCGTACCGTGAGCAAGCCGTTCGCCATGCAGAAAAGGAACGCCGGAAAATGAGTGATTTCTTGCGCCTGCACGGCTGCCAAGTAGTCGACTCCCAGGCAAATTATCTGATATTTAAACCAGCGCAGGAAGCCGGAAAGCTCTATCGTTATTTATTGGGAAGAGGTTACGTTTTGCGTCATTCTGAGAACTTTCGGGGAATGGACGGCAGATGGCTGCGTGTTGGTATGAAAACGGCAGCGATGATGGAGCAACTGCGGGAGGAGATGGACGCATGGTTCGCGCAACAGTGACATTCATCAGCGGAGGCGCGCGCAGCGGTAAAAGTGCGTACGCTGAAACCCTGCTCGTCTCACAGCGCGGCAGGCTCGTTTATATTGCGTCCGGCGTGGCGTTTGATGCAGAAATGCAGGCGCGGATCGCGAAGCATCGGCAGGATCGAAAAGATGCGCAGTGGCTGACGATCGAGCAGCCGACCAATCTTCATCTTGCACTCCCGCAATTGCAGGAAGGCGATCTCATACTCTGGGACTGCATGACGACGTGGCTTGCGAATGAAATGTATGAAGGAATCGAAGACGGTAATCCATGCTGGCGGCGCTCCGGATGTCTTGCGCAGAAGCAGCAACAGCTGATGAACACTCTGCTGGAGATAAGTGAAATCGCTGCCCAGCTCGTTATCGTATCGAATGAAGTACTCGACGAATGGCCGCACTATGAGGAAGAAACGGAAGTCTACCGCAGGGCAATTGGTGTGCAGCATCAGCAACTCGTTCAATTCAGCCATAACGCAATCGAAATGGACCACGGTCTGCCGCTCGTCTGGAAAGGTGAGGCCCCGATATGAATGGATGCCGATTCAAACTATTTTGGCGTAAAGGAGCGAGAAGATGAATAGCATTTTACTGGCGCTCCAATTTTTCACCTCGCTGCCTGTTAAAAAAGAATTGCCGCTCGGGAAAAAAGAAGTATCGGGCATGTATATGGCGCTGCCGCTTATCGGCGGAGGGATTGGCATGCTGCTGGCAGGAACAGCATACATCGTCAGTGATCTGAACAGTTTTCTCGCCGCGATGCTCATTCTGCTGGCGGGGCTGATTGCGACAGGCGGTCTGCATGCAGATGGATTCGCAGATCTCGGTGATGCCTTTTTCTCTTATCAGGATCGTGAAAAACGGCTGACCATCATGGAAGATCCGCGGCTCGGCGCATTCGGTACACTGTCCTTACTTCTATTGCTCGGTTTGAAAATCGGCCTGTTTATCGAAATCATCGCTCTGGCGCACGGCTGGGCTTTACTCATAGCGGTGCCGATTCTTTCGCGTTCAGCAATGATCTTGTATTTCACCACAACAGAAACAGCCAAGCAAAGCGGTCTGGCACACTTTTTTAAGCAACATTTCCTGCTGGGCAGGATGCAGCTGGCCGCAGTCTTTATCAGTCTGATCATCATAATCGCACTTGTTGTTCTATATCATTCATTCGCCATAGTGTTTGTCTTGCCCATAACAATCGCGCTCGCGGTTTGGCTGTACCGGCGCTGGACCGTCAAGCATTTCGGTGGTGTCACGGGCGATCTTTGCGGTGCATTTATTGAAGGAATGGAGGTGTTGTTATGGCTCGTCCTTATCGTCTGTTTATCGTCCGCCATCTAAAAACGACTGCCAATGAAAAACGACAGTACTGCGGCTGGACAGATTGCGATTTACTAGCTACTCAGAGAGACGCTATTGAATTTCCAATTGAAGTAGAACAAGTATACGGCAGCGACCTGAAAAGAACCCGGCAGACGGCAGCAATTTATTTTCCGCAGGCGGTGTTTACGGAAGATCCGCGCTTGCGGGAATGTCATTTCGGCGATTTTGAAGAGAAAACATATGAACAATTGAAGGATGACACGGACTACCGGCAATGGCTGGATGATCCGTGGCAGAAAGCGCCGCGCAACGGAGAGACACTGGAACAAGTGAAATCACGGGTCCTCGCTGCTGTTCATGAATTGCCAAATGAAATGGTAGTGGTGACGCACAGTGGCGTAATCCGTTTATTGCTCGATTTGTTTTCGAGAGACCAAAAACCCTTCTGGGAATGGAATGTACAGAATGGTTCGGCCTGGCAATTCGAATGGGCGGATGAACAGCAATGGAAAGAAGGGAAGCCATGCACATCTATATCGGAGGTGCCTATAACGGTAAAACGGAGTACGTAAAGCGCTGGATTGGAGATCAGCCGGCATTTTTTTGTACAATGGAAACAGCAGCATCCGCAAAGCCCGGCGAACGTCTAGTCATTACGGATGTGCATGAATGGCTGAAGAACACACAGTTGACGGAAGAGCAGGCGAATGAAGCCGTGCAGGCCGTAAGCAAGCGGGACACGGTATTCATTTTGACAGAAATCGGCCGCGGCGTGGTGCCGCTCGAAGCAGAACAGCGTGAACTGCGCGACCGCTGCAGCAGAGTCTATCAGCAATTATGCAAAGAAGCGTCAGACGTCACACGGATCTGGTACGGCATACCCCAAATAATTAAAAGGAGTGAAGACAAATGAAGATTTATACGAAAACAGGAGACAAAGGAACGACTAGTTTAATTGGAGGGCGTGTAGCAAAAGATGACTTGCGCGTGGAGGCATACGGCACGATCGATGAACTGAATTCCTTCGTCGGCAAAGCGATGACGGAGCTGGATAAGGATACGTTCGGGGATATTCTGACGGATTTGGAAACGATTCAGAATGAACTGTTCGACGGCGGCGGTGATCTGGCGAATGTGATGAAGGAGCGCCATTATAAACTCGATGAAGAGCCAATTACGGTACTTGAGGAGCGAATTGACAAACTGATGGAAGAAGCGCCTGAACTGGAGCGGTTTATCCTGCCGGGCGGCTCGCCGGCCGCTGCTACTTTGCATATCGCACGCACGATCACGCGTCGCGCAGAGCGAGTGACCGTAACATTAATGAACGCAGCTGACGATGTGTCCCCGGTTGTCCAGCGCTACCTGAACCGCCTGTCCGATTACCTCTTCGTAGCGGCCCGCATCGTCAATGCACGCCTCGGCATCAAGGATAATGAGTATGTCCGCAGTGCGAAAGTGTTCCGTACGGGTGAGAAGAAGGATAAGTAAGCAGTAAAAAACAGGAGCTTTGCGGCTTCTGTTTTTTTGTTTGAATAAAGTCATGGGGTGAATGCCAGCAGATGCTTAGTGTGCAGATTGGGATTTGCTGTGCAGTGCATGCTAATCAAGTAGGATTTTCAGTGCATAAGAAGGTGGGGAGAGACCGTTTCCCTGCGTTCCAGGCGGACGCTTTCGGGAGGGCCCTCGGTGAGCCAACTGGTCGCTTCGCTCCCTCTAGTTGTCTCATCCTATCGGGCTGATCTATAATTTTTATGTGAGTATGCAGTATGAGCATGCTATTTGAGATTATTACGATAGGTGCAGTGTTTCACGCGATACTTATTATTCTGCAAAGGCTGTTCTTGAGATCGATACAATTGCGTTGTCGAGCAACCAAACTACACCAACTAAACTCGTATTCTGCCAAAAAGCAGCATGACATACATTCTCCAACAATAGCGAAGGCGCAACTGCGGGGTCGGCCGTTGCTATGAGACAACTGGCGTGGTCTTTGCCAGCTGGCTCATGGCGTAAGGCAATCCCCCAGCGCCGAAGCGGGTTTAAACTGTAAACACACACTTCATTCCAACCTCCTGCAAAGTCGTGCAACGAAACTACGCCAACTAAATTTGCACTTAGTAAAAAAGCAGCATGACATACATTCTCCAACAATAGCGAAGGCGCAACTGCGGGGTCGGCCGTTGCTATGAGACATCTGGCGTGGTCTTTGCCAGCTGGCTCATGGCGTAAGGCAATCCCCCAGCGCCGAAGCGAGTTTAAACTGCAAGCCCCCACACTTCATTCAAACCTCCTGCAAAGTCGTGCAACGAAACCTTACTACTAAACTCACAACATACCAAAAACTACATGTCCTGCATTCCACATACCCGCGAAGACGCAACTACGGAGCGGCTATGAGCGCGAAACCTGGTTCAATGATCATGACGGGATGCGGTATGATCATGCGGCCGAGTTGAATGATCACGTGGCCGGTGTGTATGAGCGACTGAGGCTGGGCTATGAGCGCTTGAGCGGATACTATGATCATCCGCGAAGTTTCTTCTGGCAGGCAGCCGCGCTTTTCGCCAGCTGACTCATAGCGTAAGGCAATCCTCCAGCGCCGAAGCGGCTTCAATCTGCAAACATACACTTCATTCAAAATTCCTGCATAGTCGAGCAACGGGACGGACATCAACTAAATCCGCATACGTACTTAGTAACCTCACTCCCGAATCAACTCATAAAGCTCAGTAAACTGCTTCTTGCTTAAGATCTGGGGCACCGGGTACAGCGGGTTCGCTTCTGCATCCGCCCGCCCGACCATCAGCGGGATATCCTCCGGCTTAATCCCGCTCACCTTCTCGGGAATACCCATCGCGCGATTCAAGGCGCGGATCTCCTCAATGAACATCTCCGCTTTCTTCTGCTTCGTATCGCCAGGCGCGGCAATCCCGATTATATCTGCAAGCTCAGACAGCGGCTCGTACACATGCTTGCCGTAATACGCCAGTACATGCGGCATAATAATGGCGTTCGCGAGGCCGTGCGGCACATTGTAGAATCCGCCGAGGGTGTGCGCGATGGCATGCACATTGCCGACAAACGCCCGTGTAAACGCCTTGCCGCCCAAATAAGCGGCCTGCAGCATATTGGTCCGTGCTGCCAAGTTCTCTCCGTTGGAATATGCTTCGTATACATTGCCGAAGACCAACCTGACAACTTCCCGGCTCCACTGCTTCGTCTCTTTCGTATTACTTCTGCCGATATACGCTTCCACAGCATGCGTCAACGCATCCATCCCGGTTGTCGCTGTAATGGAAGGCGGCAATTTCATCGTCAGCAGAGGATCCAGAACAGCGTAATGCGGAAGCAATGACGGATCCATAATGGCGTACTTTTCATTCGTATCGGGATTCGTCACGACGGCCGCAAGTGTCGCCTCGCTGCCCGTGCCTGAAGTGGTGGGCACTGCGAATAAAGGCGGAATTGCCTTGCGCACGCGTAACGAGCCTTTCAGCTGTGCGATGCTTTTTGAGGGTCTCGCAATTCTGGCGCCGACCGCTTTTGCGCAGTCGATAGGCGAGCCGCCGCCGAACGCGATGAGCGCCTCGCAGCGATTCGCCGCATACAGTGCGCGGGCTTCTTCGATATTCGCGATTGTCGGATTCGGCACGGTGCGGTCGAAAACTAAGTATTTAATTCCCAATAAATCAAGTCCAGTGAGCAGACCATCCATCAAATGAAGCTTTGCAATGTCCTGGTCCGTGACGATCAGCACACTGCTGATTCCGAGCTTCTTTATTTTCTCCGGCAGCTGCTCTAGACTTCCCGGTCCCTGCAGCAGTTCAGGTTCACGCCATGGCAGGAAACCGAGTGCGGTCTTGAAAACTTGTTGATAAGTGCGCGCGTAGATTGGATTCATTCTGATCAGCTCCTATTCTGTGTCTAACTATTTCTTCTTATAGTATCAGAATATTTGCTATACTGTTATTATATAAATGTGCACAAATAATTTTAAAGTATAGAAAAGTATACTTATTAGTATCAAAAGCTATTGATTATCGCCTGATAACCACGCAGAATTACAGGTAATAAATGATTCCAATCTTTCGGCAAGGTTAAATATCCCCTGCTCGCTTTTTATATTTGCTTAAATAAATTTTCGAAAAATAGTTGACTGAATGCTCATTCATAATTTACACTGTACATATGTTAAACTACTCGTAAGCGCTTTATCGTGATTGCACTGGCGTGAAAACAGAGGAAGGGGAGAATAAGATGAATGTGTTACTCATCGCAAACTGGATATTATTTCTGGCGGTTACCGTTTACGGATTCGGACTGTTTCTATATCTGCTGAAAACGCGCTATCAATTTATCCGCCTGGGGAGAAAAGAAGAGTTCGATAATAATGTCAAAGAACGTCTTCGAAAGATTTGGGTTTATGTATTTGGACAAAAGAAACTGTTAAAAGATAAAAAGAGCGGGGCAATCCACGTACTATTTTTCTACGGATTCCTGCTCGTTCAATTTGGGGCAATTGATTTAATATGGAAAGGATTAAAACCTGGATCACATTTACCGTTAGGACCGTTGTATCCAGCGTTTACATTCTTCCAGGAAATTGTTGTATTTCTCATTCTAGTAGCAGTCGTGTGGGCATTCTACCGTCGCTACGTTGAAAAACTTGTCCGTTTGAAGCGCGGCTGGAAATCAGGATTAGTCCTTATTTTCATCGGTACGCTTATGGTATCGACACTTGTTGCAAACGGCGCAAATATGATTTGGCATAATGAAGGAACGACTTGGACAGAACCGATGGCCTCGCTCATCGCGATGGTATTCAGCGGAGTTCCTCAAGGCGTTGCTGCGGCAATATTCTTCATTGGCTGGTGGGTGCACTTGCTGACTTTGCTGACTTTCCTGGTCTATGTACCACAGTCCAAGCACGCGCACTTGATTGCCGGACCTGTCAATACGTATTTCCACCGACTTGATCATGCAGGCCGTTTGAAGCCTATCGATTTTGAGGCGCTTGAAGAAGTGGAAGATGAAGAAGATATGCCGCCTCTGGGTGTAGGGAAGATTACGGATTTCACGCAAGCACAAATGATCGACTTCTACGCTTGTGTAGAGTGCGGGCGTTGTACAAATATGTGTCCGGCAACTGGCACAGGGAAAATGCTGTCACCGATGGATTTGATTACAAAATTGCGTGATCATCTGACAAATACAGGTGCCGTCATGACAAAGCAAAAGCCTTGGGTGCCTCAGCTGATGTTCAATAATACGCAGGGCAATCAGCTGGCATTTGCTGCCGGAGCGGAAGGCGTTTCGATTGATGAGCTGTATAATCCTTCATTGATTGGTGATGTCATCACAGAAGAAGAAATCTGGGCATGTACGACTTGCCGTAACTGTGAAGATCAGTGTCCGGTAATGAATGAGCACGTGGATAAGATTATTGACCTTCGCCGTTACTTAGTCATGACAGAAGGTAAAATGGATGCAGATGCTCAGCGCGCGATGACAAATATTGAACGTCAGGGTAATCCATGGGGCTTGAATCGTAAAGAGAAAGAAAACTGGAGAGATGCACGTCCAGACTTGCACATCCCGACAGTGAAAGAAGCGAAGAAAGCAAAAGAAGACTTCGAATACTTGCTGTGGGTCGGTTCGATGGGTGCATTCGACAACCGTTCGCAGAAGATCGCCCTTTCATTTGCACATCTATTGAATGAAGCCGGCGTAAGCTTCGCGATTCTCGGTAATAAAGAGAAGAACTCCGGAGATACACCGCGACGTCTAGGCAATGAATTCTTATTCCAGGAACTGGCTACTGCGAATATTGCAGAGTTTGAAAAAGCGGAAGTTTCGAAAATTGTCACGATTGATCCGCACGCATATAATATTTTCAAGAATGAATATCCGGACTTCGGCTTTAAAGCGATTGTGAAACACCATACAGAATTGCTGTATGACTTGGTTATGGCAGGCAAGCTGGTACCTAAGCACGCAATCAATGAAACGATTACCTTCCATGATTCCTGTTACTTGGGCCGCTATAACGATGTCTACGATCAGCCGCGTGAAATCCTGAAAGCAATACCAGGCGTAGAGCTGGTCGAAATGAAACGTAACCGCCAGGACGGCATGTGCTGTGGAGCGGGCGGCGGTATGATGTGGATGGAGGAAGATACTGGCCAGCGCGTCAACGTAGCTCGTACAGAACAGGCAATGGAAGTCAGCCCGGGAATCATTTCATCCGGCTGTCCGTACTGTTTAACGATGCTGTCTGACGGAACGAAGGCGATTGAAGTCGAAGAGCAGGTCGGCACATACGACATCGCAGAATTGCTCGAGCGTTCAATCTTCGGCGAGGTTCAGCTTGCTCCGCAGCCTGAAGAAGAAATTGTTGAAGAATCTGCAGAAATTTCAGTGGAAAAAGCACCTGTTGAGGCTGTCATAGAAGAAGCAGTTGTAGAAGAAACCCCGGTTGAAATACCGGTTGTGGAAGAATCTGCAGAAGTAGTAGTTGAAGAGCCGCTGGTCGAATCCTTGGAAGTGAAAATCGAGGAACCGGCAGATGAGCCGACTGAAACCTCGGCTGAGGGATCTGCTGAAACTACGACGAAAGAACCGGTTGCCGAATCTGAATTGGCTGCAACCGAGGAAAACGCGGATGAAACACCGAATAACACGGATGGAAAGCAGAATTAAATTATTGCGAATTGTATGGTGGTAACGTACAATTAGAGTATCTAAAACGCTAACAATATGTTAAGTGGATAAATCAGAGGGTCTTTGTGCCCTCTAGTTTATTACTCATCAGTCGAGCGAGCGTTCAGTCAGTGAAAATAGGAGGGAATGGAATGACAAGAACAGTTATTTTACAAGGGGCAAGAACACCATTTGGTAAATTAGGGGGCGCATTATCCTCGCAGACAGCCAGTGACCTGGGGGGAACGGCGATCAAGGCGGCACTCGAGCGTTCAAGCGTTCAAGGAGAGCAAGTAGATGAAGTAATCATGGGTACCGTTTTACAGGCGGGACAGGGGCAAATCCCATCAAGACAGGCAGCAACAAAAGGCGGCATCCCTTATAGTGTGAAAACAGAAACCGTCAATAAAGTATGCGCTTCCGGAATGCGCAGTATCACACTTGGCGATCAACTGATCCGATTAGGTGAAGAGAACATCATCGTAGCAGGTGGTATGGAATCAATGTCCAATGCACCTTATTATTTACCGGGCGCACGCTCAGGATTAAAGATGGGCGACACGACACTTGTCGACGGCATGATTTACGACGGCCTGACCTGTGCGTTTTCACCAAATCATGTTCACATGGGCACATATGGCAACAGCACAGCCAATGAGTTTTCATTGAGCCGTGAAACGCAGGATGAATGGGCATTACGAAGCCATGACCGTGCTCTTGCAGCAATGGATAGCGGTTTATTCGCGAAAGAAATCGTTTCTGTCAGCATTCCGCAGCGTAAAGGCGAGGCACTGGTCGTTTCTGAAGACGAAGCACCAAGACGCGGCAGTTCTTTGGAATCGCTTTCAAAATTACGTCCGGCTTTTGATAAAGACGGCACGATCACTGCAGGCAACGCGCCGGGTGTCAATGACGGAGCTTGCGCGGTTGTACTGATGAACGAAGACGAAGCGAAGAAGCAGGGCAAAGAACCGCTTGCTGTCATCCTGGGTCATGCAGAAGTTGCGATTGAACCGGAAAGATTTCCGGAGACACCTGGACACGTCATCAAAGCATTACTTGAGAAGACAGGTAAATCACTGGATGAAATCGATTTATTTGAAATCAATGAAGCATTCTCAGTCGTGGCACTCGCCAGCTCGCAAATCGCCGATCTTGACGAAGAAAAAGTGAACGTCAACGGCGGGGCAGTCGCACTCGGACATCCGATCGGAGCAAGCGGGGCGCGTGTAGTCCTGACACTTGCCAATGAACTGAAACGGCGCGGCGGCGGAATCGGCATCGCGGCCATTTGTTCAGGCGGCGGGCAGGGGGACGCCATTATGATTGAAGTACCTAAAAACTAATGAACGGGGAGGCAGACCAGATGGTGATAGAGCATGTATTTATCATAGGTGCAGGACAGATGGGCGGCGGAATCGCTCAAGTCTGCGCTCAGGCAGGCTACCAAGTAACACTCCACGATATAAATGAAGAAGCATATAACCGCGGCTTTGCTGTCATTACGAAAAACCTGTCACGCAATGTGGAGAAGGGGCGGATGACGGAAGAAGAAAAGCAGGAAGTTCTCGGCCGGTTTACACAGTCACTCGATCTGCAAAATGCCAAACACGCGGATCTCGTCATTGAAGCGGCTGTTGAAAACATGGAAGTGAAAACATCTATTTTCGCACAGCTCGATGAAATCACACCGGAGCATACAATTTTGGCGACGAATACGTCATCACTGCCGATCACAGAAATCGGCGCCGCGACAAAACGGCCTGAAAAAGTTATCGGCATGCATTTCATGAATCCGGTTCCTGTCATGCAGCTGGTGGAAATTATCCGCGGACTTGCGACAGACGACGCAGTCTATGAAGCAGTCGAAGAAATGACCCGCAGGCTCGGCAAAACACCGGTCGAAGTGAATGACTATCCAGGATTTGTCGCGAACCGTGTATTAATGCCGATGATCAATGAAGCAATCTTTACGCTGTATGAAGGCGTGGCAACAAAAGAAGCGATCGACGATGTGATGAAGATGGGGATGAATCATCCGATGGGGCCGCTGCAACTGGCAGATTTCATTGGGCTCGATACATGCCTCTATATTATGGAGACGCTGTATGAAGGATTCGGAGATTCAAAATACCGTCCTTGTCCGCTGCTGCGGAAGTATGTCAAAGCAGGATGGCTCGGCAAGAAAACGGGCAGAGGTTTCTATACGTACTGAACAATTGAATAAGCCGAAAGCGTGAGGTGAAGAAGATGGATTACAACTTATCAGAAGAACAACAAATGATGCGCCGGATGGTCCGTGATTTCGCGAACAAGGAAATTGAACCGTGGATACCGCGGATGGAAGCAGGAGAGTTTCCGCGTGAACTGCTTGGAAGAATGGGGGAACTCGGTCTGATGGGCATCACGGCTCCTGAACAATACGGAGGCTCCGAAATGGATTTCCTGTCCTACATTATCGCCATTCACGAATTATCTAAAGTAAGCGCGGTCATGGGCGTTGTGCTGTCAGTCCATACTTCAGTGGGAATGAATCCCATCCTCTACTTTGGCAGTGAAGAACAGAAAAACCGCTACTTGCCAAAAATGGCTTCCGGGGAATTTTTAGGAGCTTTCTGTCTGACGGAAGCTTCATCGGGTTCGGACGCAGGCTCATTGAAAACCTGGGCTAAGCGGGTAGATGATCATTATGTGATTAACGGCTCTAAAATATTTATCACAAACGGCGGAGAAGCCGATGTCTATATCGTGTTTGCGAATACGGCACCTGAAAAAGGCACATACGGTATCACCGCTTTCATCGTCGACCGGGATACCCCAGGTCTTTCAATCGGCAAGGATGAAAGAAAAATGGGTTTGCACGGTTCACGGACTGTAGCACTCAGCTTCGATAACATGAAAGTGCCCGTCGAAAACCGCTTAGGCGAAGAAGGCGGCGGCTTCAAAATCGCCATGGCAAATCTCGATGTTGGCAGGATCGGCATCGCAGCCCAAGCGCTCGGGATTGCCGAAGCCTCACTCGAAGCGGCAACTGCCTATGCACAGCAGCGCGAACAATTCGGCAAACCAATTGCCGTCAATCAAGGCGTGGGATTCAAACTGGCAGACATGGCAACCGCCACAGAAGCCGCACGACTGCTCGTCTATAGAGCAGCCTGGCTGAGAGCGCAAGACAAACCATGCGGCAAAGAAGCTTCCATGGCCAAACTATTCGCCTCCCAGGCAGCTGTCGACAACTCCATAGAAGCAGTCCAGATTTTCGGAGGCTACGGCTACACCGAAGACTACCCCGTAGAACGCTACTTCCGGGATGCCAAGGTATGCCAAATCTATGAAGGCACCAGCGAAATCCAGCGCGTCGTCATCGCCAAGCACCTCACCAGCTGAGTTTGGTGCGGTGGGAGTGGTGAATGGTTCGGTGAGATGCGGGTTTGGCGCGTTGGAAGATCGGATTGGTTCGCCGGCAGCGTAGATTGGTTCGTTGAAACACTGTTTTGGCGCGCGACCGGTACTTATTGGTGCGGCACCTCAAGAGATACGCTCGTTCCGGGGTGAACTGCGTACTTGTATTCACTAACTGCTTACAACAAAACTTTAAACACCAATGTATCACACATACATGTAGGGAATTGACGCGGAAGACGGGCGACTCCGAGAGGGTCAGCGTGCGCCTTGAGACCCCGCAGGAGTGAAGCGACGAGGAGGCTCAAGCCACGCCCTCCGGAAAGCGTCCCGTCTGCAGCGCCAATTCCCAAACAGCAAGCCTTTATCAGCAACACTAAATTAAAAACTTCAATTAAACACAAAGGACGGGAGAAAACTATGGACTTTAAACTATCAGAAGAACATGAAATGATCAGAAAAATGGTACGGGACTTTGCGGAAAAGGAAGTCGCACCATCAGCAGCGCAGCGCGACGAAGATGAAACATTCGACATGAACATCTTCAACAAAATGGCGGAACTCGGCCTCACAGGCATTCCGTGGCCTGAAGAATACGGCGGCATCGGCAGCGATTACCTGGCCTACGTCATCGCAGTAGAAGAACTCTCCAGAGTCTGTGCATCTACAGGCGTCGTACTTTCCGCGCACACATCACTCGCGGGATGGCCTTTATTCAAATACGGCAACGAAGAACAAAAACAAAAATACCTGCGCCCACTTGCAGAAGGCAAGAAAGTTGGCGCATACTGTTTAACAGAAGCAAGTTCAGGATCTGACGCAGGCGGAATGAAAACTTCAGCGAAAAAAGACGGCGACGACTATGTGCTGAACGGCTCGAAAATTTTCATTACCAACGGCGGAATTGCTGATACATACATCGTATTTGCGGTAACCGATCCTGAATCAAAACACAAAGGAACGAGCGCATTCATCGTAGAAAGCACATTTGACGGTTTCTCTGTAGGGAAGAAAGAGAAGAAAATGGGGATCCGTTCTTCACCTACCACAGAAGTCGTTTTGGATAACTGCCGTGTTCCGAAAGAAAATTTGCTCGGCGAAGAGGGCGAGGGCTTCATCATCGCGATGAAGACACTGGACGGCGGACGCAATGGAATCGCAGCGCAGGCAGTCGGCATCGCACAGGGCGCTTTGGACGCAGCTGTTAATTACTCGAAAGAACGCGTGCAATTCGGCAAGCCGATCGTTGCCAATCAAGGCATCAGCTTCAAACTGGCGGATATGGCGACGTCAATCGAAGCATCCCGCCTGCTGACCTACCAGGCAGCCTGGCTCGAATCAAACGACCTGCCGTACGGTAAAGCGTCTGCCATGGCGAAACTGATGGCCGGCGATACCGCAATGAAAGTAACTACAGAAGCGGTTCAGGTATTCGGCGGCTACGGTTATACAAAAGATTATCCGGTGGAACGCTATATGCGTGACGCAAAAATTACGCAAATTTACGAAGGAACACAAGAAGTACAGCGCCTCGTTATCTCTCGTATGCTCACAAAATAACAGAGGGAGGGAACTCTATGCCAAAACATGAAGTGAAATCTACCGTGAAAGACGAAGACTTGATTCAGAAACGGCGTGAACAAATCAGCCGCGGGGCCGTGAAGCTGTTTATCGCGAAAGGGTTCCATCGGACGACAACGCGTGAAATTGCCAAGGAGGCAGGTTTCAGCATCGGCACGCTTTACGAGTATATCCGTACGAAAGAAGATGTTCTTTATCTTGTCTGCGATCATATTTATCATGAGGTGAAAGTTCGTCTTTCTGAACTGGACACCAATGATAACACGGTGGAAGGACTGCGTGTGGCGATTGCAAAGTACTACGAGGTGATTGATCATATGTCTGATGAGTTCCTGGTCATGTACCAGGAATCCAAATCGCTGCCCGGTGAAGCGCTGCGCTATGTGCTGACAAAAGAGCTGGAAATGGTCGAGCTGTTTGAAACGATCGTACGGCGCTGCATGGAAGCGGGCAATCTGCGGATCGGTCCCAATGAAGTAGCGCTTGCGGCGCATCATATTCTAGTGCAGGGACAGATGTGGTCGTTCCGCAGATGGGCGTTGCGCAAAAGTTATTCATTGGAGCAGTACATTCAGATACAGACGGATCAGATTATTCAAGGTCTGGCAAAATAAACAAGTGACTTCGCCGGGGCAGTTTGCTGCGGCGTGTGTCTCTTTGTATGGAAAGGCGGAATTTAAATGGCAACTGAGGAAATTTACAAGCCGAAGCACCATATCCGTTTCGTGACGGCTTCCAGCTTATTCGACGGGCATGACGCTTCGATCAATATTATGCGCAGAATCTTACAGTCAACAGGGGCAGAGGTCATTCATCTCGGGCATAACCGCTCTGTTGAGGAAGTTGTAAACGCTGCCATTCAGGAAGACGTCCAGGGCATCGCGATCTCGTCCTATCAAGGCGGTCATGTAGAATATTTCAAATACATGTATGATCTGCTGAAAGAAAGAAACGCTTCACATATTAAAATCTTCGGCGGTGGCGGAGGTGTCATTATCCCGAAGGAAATCAAAGAGCTGCATGAATACGGCATTCAATGGATTTTCTCTCCGGAAGACGGACGGAAAATGGGCCTGCAGGGAATGATCAACCGCATCATGGAGCTGTCCGACTTCTCCACTGCTGTCGAAAATGAAGAGGCCAATCTTGAACAGCTGACGGCCGAAACGCCGGGCGTACTGGCCAATTTGATTACTTATGCAGAAGATAAGCATCTGAAAAAAGATCAGACAGCTGAAGAATTGCTGGAGCACGCACGAAAACTTTCCAAGAAGACCCCGGTACTCGGCATCACGGGTACAGGCGGCGCGGGGAAAAGTTCTCTGACGGATGAATTAATTCGCCGTTTTCTGCAGGAGTTTCCTGACAAGCGCGTTGCCATCTTGTCCATCGATCCGACGAAACAAAAAACTGGCGGAGCATTGCTCGGTGACAGAATCCGGATGAATGCCATCTTCAATAACCGTGTCTATATGCGCAGTCTGGCTACACGCGGCTCCCGTTCTGAGCTGACGACTGCCATTCATGATGTCCTCGACGTTACGAAAGCCGCAGGATACGACTTGATTATTGTCGAGACGAGCGGAATCGGGCAGGGCGACGCGCAGATCACCGATATATCCGACGTTTCAATGTATGTCATGACGAGTGAATTCGGTGCGCCTACACAGCTCGAAAAAATTGATATGATAGATTTCGCAGATTTAATTGTTATCAATAAATTTGAACGCAAAGGTTCGGAAGATGCGCTCAATCAGGTCCGCAAACAGTATCAGCGCAGTCATATGCGTTTTGAAGATGAACTCGATAAGATGCCGGTTTACGGAACCATCGCCAGCCAGTTCAACGATAAAGGAACGAATACGCTGTTTGCTGCACTGATCGATCAGCTGAATACTTCATGCGGATTGGACTGGTCGACGGATTATGCTGATTCTGTTACGAAACAGGTGCAGACCGTCATCATTCCGCCTGACCGCAGTCATTATCTGCGTGAAATTGCCTCGACTGTCCGCAGCTACCACGCGAAATCGAAGCAGCAGGAAGAATTGGCGCGGCGTCTTTTCCAGCTCGAAGGAGCGATAGAAGCCGTTCGGGAAGCGGATTCTAATGAAGCATTACTAGATTCATTAACGAGTTTGAAAGAGGGCGTGGAAGAACAGTTGTCAGGTGAATCAAAACGCACACTGGAAAACTGGGAGACTTTGAAAGAATCGTATAAGCAAGATGAATATGTGGTGAAAATCCGCGACAAAGAAATCCGTACGGCACTTAACACGGTGAGTCTGTCAGGATTGAAGGTCCCGAAAGTCGTCTTGCCGCAATATAAAGATTACGGAGAAATTCTGCGCTGGGTGTACAGCGAGAATGTTCCCGGCTCATTCCCGTACACAGGCGGCGTCTTTCCGTTTAAACGTGAAGGGGAAGATCCGAAGCGCCAGTTCGCAGGAGAGGGAACGCCGGAACGCACAAACCGCAGATTCCACTATGTATCAAAAGACGACGATGCGAAACGTCTGTCCACCGCTTTCGATTCGGTCACGTTATATGGAGAAGATCCTGACGAGAGACCGGATATTTACGGTAAAGTCGGCGAGTCGGGGGTCAGCATCTGTACGCTTGAAGATATGAAAAAACTATATGCAGGCTTTGATCTTTGTGCACCGTCCACATCTGTTTCGATGACAATCAACGGCCCCGCGCCGATCATTCTGGCGATGTTCATGAATGCCGCCGTTGATCAGCAAGTCCGCAAAAAAGAAGAGGAGCTTGGCCGCACGCTTTCGGTTGAAGAGTTTACGGAAGTGCGCGAGCTGACATTCCAGACGGTCCGCGGAACGGTACAGGCAGACATTCTGAAGGAAGATCAGGGACAGAACACCTGCATCTTCTCGACAGAATTTGCGCTGCGTCTGATGGGCGATATTCAGCAGTATTTCATTGATAAAAAAGTGCGCAATTATTACTCCGTATCGATTTCAGGCTATCACATTGCGGAAGCGGGATCGAATCCGATTTCACAGCTTGCTTTCACATTGGCGAACGGCTTCACATATGTCGAGTATTACTTGAGCCGCGGAATGAATATTGACGATTTCGCACCGAATCTGTCATTCTTCTTCTCGAACGGTCTGGATCCCGAGTATACGGTGATCGGCCGTGTCGCGCGCAGAATCTGGGCGGTTGCGATGCGTGATAAATACGGCGCCAATGAACGCAGCCAGAAACTGAAGTATCATATCCAGACATCAGGCCGCAGCCTGCATGCGCAGGAAATTGACTTCAACGATATCCGCACGACACTGCAGGCACTGATGGCGCTGCAGGATAACTGTAACTCCCTGCACACGAACGCTTATGACGAAGCGATCACGACACCGACGGAAGAATCCGTGCGCCGCGCAATGGCGATCCAGATGATCATCACGAAGGAACATGGTCTGTCGAAAAATGAAAATCCGATGCAGGGGGCTTTCATTGTTGAAGAAATGACCAGCCTTGTGGAAGAGGCCGTGTTGCAGGAATTCGACCGGCTGAATGACCGCGGCGGAGTTCTCGGCTCAATGGAAACGCAGTATCAGCGCGGTAAAATTCAGGAAGAATCGATGTATTACGAAATGAAAAAGCACTCGGGCGAACTGCCGATCATCGGCGTCAATACGTATTTGAACCCGAATCCGCCGTCTGAAGAAGATATCGATAATATGGAAATTGCGCGGGCGACGAAAGAAGAGAAAGAAGTGCAAATACGGAACTTGCGCGCTTTCCAATCAAAATATGCCGATGAAGCGGAACAGGCATTGCAGAATCTTCAGCAAACAGCTGTATCAGGAGGCAATGTCTTTGCAGAACTAATGAAAACGGTACAGGTTGCGAGCCTTGGCCAGATTACAAATGCATTGTATGAAGTAGGCGGCCAGTATCGAAGAAATATGTAAAGCACTCTCAAAAGCTGCGTGAATTTGCGCAGCTTTTTTAAGATTTCATTTGCGGATGATCATGGGAGAGCGGCTGGTGATCATCGTCTGCGTTCAGGTGATCATGCGCAATGTTCAGGTGATCATAGTGCCCGCGCGGATGCTCATAGCGGCCGGCTGCGTGATCATGCGGCTTTCATTCGCGCTCATAGCACTCTGCAGGATTTTACATATGAAAAACAACAACTGCTCCATAGTGGATAAATTGCTAACTTTATCCGTATAATGTAAGGAACGAAGAGAAAGGGATGTGATGAAGGTGAGATGGTATTATCATGCGGTTATAATTGCACTTCTGTTTCTTCTCACATTCATCTTTTACAGCAGCGGACTGGGGGCCATTCCCTTTGCCTTTGCGTCTATCTATCTGGGATGTCTGACAATTAATGAGTATAGAAACGTAAAGAGAAGCAAAAGAATGTAGCATATTGGAACCGAAACTGTATATAATGTAAACTATGCTTATGTGTTGAAGAAAGGACGTGCCATAAATTGAATATCCATGAAATGACGAAAGAACAGCTCGCAGAAGAGTCGTTCATTAATATTACCTACCAAATCCTTACAGAACGACGCGAGTCCCTGACTTTGCAGCAGTTGATGGACGAAATCCAAAAACTTACAGGCGTCTCTGATAAGGTAATGAAAGATAAACTTGTTCAATTCTACACAGACATGAACATCGACGGCCGTTTCCTTGCGATCCAGGACAATCGCTGGGGGCTGCGTGAGTGGTACCCGGTTGATCAAATCGAAGAAGAAACGGCTCCGGTCGTAAAAGTCCGAAAGAAGAAAAAGAAGAAAAAAGATTATGATGATGAAGACGAAGAAGTGGAAGACGACGACGAGGACGAAGAGATCTTCGACGAAGAATATGTCGAACTCGGCGAAGAGGAAGATGATGCAGATGACGAAGACGATGACGAGGAAGAAGTCGTTGAAATCGAAGAAGATCTGATTGATCCTGATGACGATTTAGAAGTGATTCCTGATGAAGAACTCGACCTTGATGAAGAGGACGAGGAAGAAGAAGAGGAAGACGAAGAGTACGAGGAAGAAGAATAACAAGACTTGACTTTTAGCGCCTGAAAATATAAGATTTGTATGGGCTCCTGAAAAGGACACATGAATTCGTGTATACGCGCTCCTTATTGTAGTTCGCTACAACTGGGGCGCTTTTTTTAATTTTCATCTGAATCCAGCGGTGTAACATTGCTGGATTCAGATGTGGCCTCCGGCGGATGTCAGGTATTTTGAGGGGAGCTAATTTCGCAAAGCTTATCCAAAATCCCGACCAATCACGCCGAGGCGAGATTGATTTCATCAGCCTTCGCGCATGTAAATAGAACAAATGGAGGAACTACACATGACAAAATATATCTTTATCACCGGCGGCGTCGTATCGTCTTTAGGCAAAGGAATTAACGCAGCATCACTCGGCCGGCTGCTGAAAAACCGCGGTTTAAAAGTAACGAATCAAAAATTTGATCCGTACATTAATATTGATCCGCGCATGATGAGTCCTTACCAGCACGGCGAAGTTTTCGTAACGGAAGACGGAGCTGAAACGGATCTTGATATCGGTCACTACGAACGTTTCATTGACATTCAATGTAACCAGTACTCGAATGTGACGATGGGGAAAGTGTATGATCTCGTCCTCCGCAAAGAGCGCAGCGGTGAATATAAAGGAGCGACTGTTCAAGTCATTCCGCATATCACGAATGAAATCAAAGAGCTGATCAAACGTGCCGGCGAAACACTGAATGCTGACGTCGTGATCACAGAAATCGGCGGAAGTGTCGGCGATATTGAATCATTGCCTTACCTCGAAGCAATCCGTCAGCTCAAGACCGATCTTGGCAAAGATGACGTCATGTACATCCACAACACCCTGATTCCATATCTTCACGCAGCAGGCGAGATGAAGACGAAACCGACACAGCACAGCGTAAAGGAATTAAGAAGTCTCGGAATCCAGCCGAACATGATTGTCGTGCGCAGTGAGTATCCGGTTCCTCAGGAAATGAAGGATAAGATTGCATTGTTCTGTAATATCAAGCCTGAAGAAGTAATCGAAGCACTTGACGCTGAAACACTTTATGAAGTGCCGCTTCGTCTGAATGAACAGCATATGGATCAGATTGTTGTGGATTATCTTGGACTGGAAACACCGCAGCCGGATATTTCCGATATCGAAGAACTGGTGAAAGTCGTAAAATCACTGAAAGAAAAAGTGAAAATCGCGCTTGTCGGTAAATATGTTGAACTGCAGGATGCGTATATTTCAGCGGTGGAAGCTATGCGTCATGCAGGATATGCATTCAGTACAGATATCGATATCAAATGGATTAATTCTGAAGAAGTAACTGCGGAAAACGTAGAAGAATTGCTCGGGGACGCTGATGGAATCCTGGTTCCCGGCGGTTTCGGAGATCGTGGAATTGACGGTAAAATTGAAGCGATTACGTATGCACGTGAACATAAAGTGCCGTTCTTCGGCATCAGTCTTGGTCTGCAATTGGCTGCTGCAGAAATCGCCCGCAATGTCGCCGGACTCGACAAGGCACATTCATTGGAGTTTGACACAGTAACTGAACACAATGTCACAACATTCCACCCTGACTGCCATACTGCTGAAGAAGCAGACAGCACATTGCGTCTTGGTTCTTATCCATGTAAATTGTCGGAGAACACGAAAGCGTATAATGCATATGGTGAAGAATTGGTTTACGAGCGTCACCGACACCGGTATGAAATCAATCTGGCGTACCGCGCGCAGCTTGAAGAAGCCGGCTTCATCGTGTCGGGAATCAGCCCGGACGGCCGTCTGATCGAAGTAATGGAGCTGCAAGAGCATCCATTCTTCATCGGCTGCCAGTTCCATCCGGAGTTCGCATCTCGCCCGACTCGGCCACAGCCATTGTTCCGCGAATTCATCCGTGCAGCATTGGACAACCGTAAATAATCAAAACGCCCGCAAAAGTTTTTTAACACTTTTGCGGGCGTTTTTTCATTCGAAATCGTCATCATCGCCGAGCATCTCGTCGAGCGATAATTTTACTGCTTCATAGACGAACAAGGCTGCCAGGGCATGAGGTTGCACAATCCGTTCACCGTCTGGACCCGGGATCAATCCTTTTTTCAGCCCTGTCGAGATATACGTAAACGCCAGATCGGCGAGTTCATTGGTTTCGTCATGCGGGTCTGCTGTCAAGACGGCAAATGGAATGAATTCATCTGCCAGCTGCCTGGCCAGCTGAAGAGCAGACGGATGATCCGCCTTTCGAGCAAGCAGCCAAACACGGTCTGCTGCAGTGAACGACAGGTCCTCCGTATAACGGACAGCTCGCTTCAAAGGCTCAGCTCCATGCAAAGCAGTAGCTGTGATTGCGTCCATCTCTTCAAAACCGGCTATCACAATCCGTCCTTCTCCAACAAGTGCCTGTGCGAGCAGCCGCGCTGTTTCTTCTATTGACTCTTCCTGCCCATCCGCGATTCGTTCCAAAAGACCTCGAATCTGGGTCGTTAACATCTTCATATTCATCCCTCCAAATGTTCAGTATAAGAAATTAAAGCAAGAAGTGCAAAAACCAATGACTTTAAATAGAGGAATTAATGGAAGTATTACGAATAATATACATTAGGATGAAATGAATCTAGTACCGTCATTTTAAACTTTCTAAAATAAGTTCTCAAATAAAAAAATATAACTATTAATATTGGAAAAGACTTGTCATGTACGTTTCGCGATTTAGTGTGTTCAGGTTTCGCTGCCCGACTTTGCAGGAAGTTTGAGCGAAGTGTGGGTTTGCAGTTTAAACCCGCTTCGGCGCTGGGGGATTGCCTTACGCTGTGAGCCTGCTGGCGAAAGTCGTGCCAGCAGTCTCACAGCAACGGCTAACCCCGCAGTTGCGCCTTCGCTATTGTGGATAATGTATGTCATGCTGTTTTTTTGCAGAGTGTGGATAAGTTGACCTGTTTCCGTTACTCGATTTGCAAACGCATTGATCACAAGATTCTTAGCCCTTGCAGAATGCTAAGTAGTGCATGAAACACCACACCTATCACAATAATCTCAGATATTATGCTCATACTGCCACTCACATAAAAAGAATTAAAACACTAGCCAGTGTACCGGAGTGAAAGCCGTCACGAAGAACGGCTTTTGCGAGTAAAAGCGTAGCGTTAGGAGCACTGGTTTTAGGCGACTCTGGGAGGATCAGCCCGACAGGTGAGACAACTTGCGGGAGCGAAACGAAAACAGCATGTAGAAGAAACTCTGTATTGCCTTAATTTCTGCAAAGAGCGCAAAAATACGGCAAAGCGAACCCTTCGCTGTTCGCTTGGCTCAACGCGGGCCCGCAAGACACACGTCCGCCTGGAACGCAGGGAAACGGTCTCATACCAGCTAACCATTTTTTAAAGACTGGAAAAAGCACTAATTGAAAAGCTATGTTATCAACACATATTAAAAAAGGTTTTTATTTGAAAATACGTTCAATGAAACTGCTATCCTTTATATAGATTTCAAAAAAGGTTCATGGTCAAAAAAGTATTGAGGAGGAATTCATTTGAAGCAAATATTGATAGTCGATGATCAGCCGGGCATACGTATGCTGCTGGAAGAAATATTCAAACAAGCGGGTCTTAAACCAACATTAGCCTCAAACGGCAAGGAAGCCTTACATATACTTAGTGAGATGAAGCCGGACTGTATCCTGCTGGACATGAAAATGCCCGGCATGAACGGTGTCGAAGTACTGCGCGAAATCAGGAAGCAAATGCCTGATGCGCTTGTCATGATGATGACGGCCTACAGTGAAATCGAACTGACTGACGAAGCGGGAAAACTTGGCGTCGATCACCACTTCACGAAACCTTTTGATATATTTGAAGTACGCGACACAGTCTTGAACAGGTTGGAAAGACGAGACGTCTGACAGTAGTAATAATGAATGGAATTTGATATGCTAGAGAGCAGAAAGAATAATGAAACAGACAAACCGTCGAAAGCCAAGGAGGAAATTTTTATGCCACTCGTCTCGATGAAAGATATGATGATTAAAGGTAAAAAAGAAGGATATGCCATCGGTCAATTTAATATAAATAACTTAGAATATACCCAAGCAATACTGCAGGCTGCGGAAGAAGAGAAGTCTCCCGTCATTTTAGGAGTTTCTGAAGGCGCGGCACGTTATATGGGCGGCTTCAAAACAGTTGTCATGATGGTCAAAGGTCTGATGGAGGACTACGGAACAACTGTGCCGGTTGCAATTCATTTAGATCACGGCTCCAGCTATGAAAAATGCAAAGAAGCAATTGAAGCAGGATTCACTTCAGTTATGATTGACGCTTCTTCCAAGCCGCTTGCGGAAAATATCGAAACTACAAAAAAAGTAGTGGAATTGGCAAAACAGCATAATGTCTCTGTAGAGGCTGAACTTGGTGTTGTCGGCGGACAGGAAGACGATATTATCGCAGAAGGCGTAATTTATGCAGATCCTGCAGAATGCCGGGAACTTGTAGAAAAGACAGGTATTGACTGTCTGGCTCCCGCGCTTGGTTCCGTACACGGTCCGTATAAAGGGGAACCGAACCTGGGCTTTAAAGAAATGGAAGAAATCTCGAATCAAGGGGATATTCCTCTCGTGCTTCATGGCGGAACAGGAATCCCTACTGAAGATATCCAGCGTGCGATTTCATTGGGCACGTCTAAAATCAATGTCAATACAGAAAACCAAATTCAAGGAACACAGGCGGTCCGTGACACACTGAATGCAGATTCAGATGTTTATGATCCGCGTAAATTCCTTACACCGATGCGTGAAGCAATCAAAAAAACTGTCATCGGCAAAATGCGCGAATTCGGCAGTTCCCAGCAAGCGTAATCCAGAAATACCCGCAACAAAGGAGGAGCGCAATATGTCTCCTTCTTTTGTGTTTTTTGTCTAGATTAAAATCTTTTCTTGATAACTTGTCTGGTATGTATTAAGAGAACTATGTTGTAATTTGGCAATGCTTCGGCGCTGGGGGATTGCCTTACGCTTTGAGCCAGCTGGCGAAGAACGTGTATCACTGCCTTAATTTCTACAAAGAATGCAGAAATACGTCAAAGCGAACCCGACGCTGTTTGCTTAGCACCGCCCCGCAGTTGCGCCTACGCTGGTGTGGGTAAGTAATAACGTGCTGACTTTTTGCAGAGTGTAAGTTGAGTTGGCGTGGTTTCGTTTCTTCACTTTGTAAACGCGATAATCACAAGAACCTAAGCCTTTGCAGAATGCTAAGTATTGCATGAAACGCTAAACCTATCATAATAAGCCTAAATAGTATGCTCATACTGCCACTCATATAAAAAGTATTGAAATACCAGCCAGTGTACCGGAGTGGAAGGCGGCGACTCGGGGAGGATTAGCCCGATAGGATGAGACAACTAAAGGGAGCGAAGCGACCAGTTGGCTCACCGAGGGCCCTCCCGAACGCGTCCGCCTGGAACGCAGGGAAACGGTCTTCTTCCACTTACTAACCCATACTACGTAAACTATCATAAAGTAAACTGTGAAGCGTGCTTTTTTATAAAGAGCCTGTATTTTAACAGTAAAAACTAGGAGGCAACATTACATGAAATTTTTCATAGATACTGCAAACTTTGATGAAATAAAAGAAGCACACAGCTGGGGGATTATCTCAGGCGTAACAACCAATCCTTCATTGGTGGCAAAAGAAGATATTTCATTCCATGACCGTTTGAAAGAAATTACTGCACTTGTTCCCGGATCAGTCAGCGCAGAAGTAATTTCACTGGATGCAGAAGGAATGATTAAAGAAGGACGCGAACTGGCTGCCCTTGCGGAAAATATTACCGTCAAGCTGCCGATGACGCCTGAAGGTCTGAAAGCCTGTTCAGTATTTGCTGCAGAGGGCATCAAAACAAATGTCACGCTGATCTTCAGTGCGAACCAGGCACTGCTGGCCGCTCGTGCCGGCGCAACTTATGTGTCACCTTTTATTGGCCGTTTAGACGATATCGGACAAAATGGAACTGAACTAATTGAAACTATTTCAGATATTTTCACGATTCATGATCTGGACACGCAAATTATTGCGGCTTCGATCAGACATCCTCAACATATTACGGCTGCCGCTTTAGCAGGGGCGCATATTGCAACGACACCATTTAATGTATTGAAAAGTTTATTCGCCCATCCGCTGACAGCAAAAGGCATCGATCAGTTTTTACAAGACTGGGAAACCAGAACGAATAAGTGACGGAATCAATCATGCTCCGGCGTGATGGTATCTGGATTCAAAACAAAAGGAGATCGAAATGGACGTTTACAAAATTAGAGGTGGAAAACAGCTGCAAGGGACTGTGAGAGTAAGCGGCGCAAAGAATAGTGCAGTGGCTTTGATTCCTGCAGCTATTCTCGCTGATTCGCCGGTAACGATTGCAGGTCTTCCGGAAATTTCTGATGTAGAGACACTGCAGCTGCTGGTGGAAGAAATCGGCGGCAAAGTGCAAGTGGAAGACGGCAAAATGACGATTGATCCTTCAGAAATTGTATCTATGCCGCTGCCGAACGGCAATGTCAAGAAACTTCGGGCATCCTCCTACATGATGGGTGCATTGCTCGGCAAGTTTAAGCACGCGGTTATCGGACTGCCCGGCGGCTGCCATTTAGGACCGCGGCCAATCGATCAGCATATTAAAGGATTCGAAGCACTCGGTGCAAAAGTGACCAATGAACACGGTGCGATTTATCTGCGTGCAGATGAACTGCGCGGTGCCAAAATTTATTTAGACGTTGTTAGTGTGGGAGCGACCATTAATATCATGCTCGCTGCTGTCATGGCAAAAGGAAAAACAGTGATTGAAAATGCAGCAAAAGAACCGGAAATCATTGATGTGGCAACACTATTGTCCAATATGGGCGCGAACATCAAAGGAGCCGGAACAAACGTCATTCGAATCGAAGGGGTAGAAAGTTTACACGGTACGAAACATACGATCATCCCCGATCGAATTGAGACGGGAACCTATATGATAATGGCGGCGGCAGTCGGCGATGGTATTACGATTGATAATGTCATTCCACTGCACGTCGAAGCAATTACGGCCAAACTTCGTGAAATGGGCGTCAAAATCGAAGTGGGCGAGGAACAGATTTTTATCCCGAAAACGGAGAAGCTGGAAGCAGTGGATGTGAAAACACTGGTTTATCCGGGATTCCCGACGGATCTTCAGCAGCCGTTCTGCGTGCTGTCGACCCAGGCGCAGGGCTCCTCGATTTTAACGGATACGATTTATCCCGCGCGTTTTAAGCAAATCGACGAACTTCGCCGAATGAATGCCGACGGGCGTGTGGAAGGGCGTTCTGCAATTATTGCAGGACCTACTCAATTGCAGGCGGCAACAGTGCGCGCATCTGATCTGCGTGCAGGTGCGGCGCTGATGATTGCCGGTTTGATTGCAAGCGGAGAAACAGAAATTCAGGATATCGAACATATTGAACGCGGCTATAGCCGGATCATCTCCAAGCTGCAAAATCTCGGTGCCGATATTCAAAAAGTAGAAGGTCTGACCGCAGCTTCAATTTCCGAGTGACAGTAATTTGTAATTTCGTGTATAATAGACCATAACGACACATCCAGACAGCGTGCAATCATGGGTGCGGACGTAGGCAAATGAAAGGTAAAACGCGACAAGCGCCTTACCGCAAACAGGAGGAACAAAACAGTATGGAACGTAGTTTATCGATGGAATTAGTGCGTGTAACAGAGGCGGCAGCAGTTTCAGCAGCCCGCTGGATGGGACGCGGTTTGAAGAATGAAGCGGATGATGCAGCAACAGAAGCCATGAGAACAGTATTTGATACAATTCCAATGGAAGGCGTAGTCGTCATTGGTGAAGGCGAAATGGACGAGGCACCGATGCTGTATATCGGTGAAAAGCTCGGGACAGGCCACGGACCGGCAGTTGACGTAGCAGTTGATCCGCTCGAAGGCACGAATATCGTAGCGTCAGGCGGATGGAATGCGCTTGCTGTACTAGCAGTTGCTGACAAAGGCAATTTGCTGAATGCTCCTGATATGTATATGGACAAAATCGCAGTCGGACCTGAAGCGGTCGGCAAGATTGATATAGATGCATCAGTAACAGACAACTTGAAAGCTGTAGCGAAAGCGAAAAACAAATCGGTTAATGATCTGGTAGCTTCTGTATTGAACCGTGAGCGTCATAAAGAAATTATCGAAGAGATCCGTGCAGCAGGCGCGCGTATCAAGTTAATTGAAGACGGCGACGTAGCTGCCGCATTGAATACAGCATTCGATGACACAGGCGTGGATATTTTATTCGGCATGGGCGGTGCTCCTGAAGGCGTAATCGCGGCAGTCGGATTGAAATGTCTGGGCGGAGAGATCCAAGGGCGTCTCGTTCCTTCAAATGATGAAGAAAGAGAACGCTGCATCAAAATGGGCATCGATGTCGATAAAGTATTGAAAATGGATGACCTGGTAAAAGGCGATGACTGTATTTTCGCTGCAACTGGTGTAACAGACGGTGAATTAATGGACGGCGTGCAATTCAAAGGTTCCTATTGCCGGACACAGTCACTTGTCATGCGTTCTAAATCAGGCACAATCCGTTTTGTAGAAGGTCGCCACAGCATGAAGAAAAAACCACTTCTCGTTATGCAAGACTAACTCCCTCACCACCCGGTTCAGCCGGGTTTCTATTTCCTGAGACTATCAACGATCCATAATGCAGGCTATTGCGGAAAGGAAGGACATTACGTGTCCTCCTTTCTGTTTAATAGTGTCAAATAATCCTAATACTATAAATGAAGAGTGGTGTGCGTATAAATGACGATGATTACCCTTGCAGACCTAGAGAATATGACGCTCAAGGAACTGTACGCGCTTGCGAAAAAATACAAGATTACGAACTACAGCAAGCTGACTAAGAAAGAATTGATATTTGCGATTTTGAAATCACGTGCAGAAGAAGAAGGCTTTTTCTTCATGGAAGGTGTGTTGGAGATCATCCAGTCGGAAGGCTATGGTTTCTTGCGTCCGATCAACTATTCCTCGAGCTCCGAAGATATTTACATATCGGCATCCCAAATCCGCCGCTTCGATCTGCGCAACGGCGATAAAGTTACCGGAAAAGTCCGTCCGCCAAAAGAAAATGAGCGGTACTACGGGCTGCTTCAGGTAGAAGCAGTAAACGGCCAAAACCCGGAAGTAGCACGCGAGCGTGTACATTTCCCGGCACTTACTCCTTTATATCCAGACCGGCAGATCCGATTGGAAACGACAAAAAGTAATGTTTCGACACGAATTATGGATCTCGTCTCACCTGTTGGATTTGGCCAGCGCGGACTAATCGTTGCTCCGCCAAAAGCAGGGAAGACGATGCTTCTGAAAGAAATTGCCAATTCCATCACAACAAACCATCCGGAAGCAGAATTAATCGTTTTGCTTATTGATGAAAGACCGGAAGAGGTAACGGATATCGAACGCTCTGTAAACGCCGATGTGGTCAGTTCTACATTCGATGAAGAACCGCAGAATCATGTCAAAGTAGCAGAACTGGTACTGGAACGGGCAATGCGCCTTGTCGAAAGTAAACGTGATGTCATCATCCTGATGGACTCCATTACCCGTCTGGCACGTGCGTTTAACCTGGTCATCCCCCCAAGCGGACGAACATTATCCGGCGGAATTGATCCGGCTGCTTTCCACCGGCCGAAACGATTCTTCGGTGCCGCACGCAACATCGAAGAGGGCGGCAGCTTAACCATTCTGGCAACAGCTCTGATTGAAACCGGCTCCCGTATGGACGAAGTCATTTATGAAGAATTTAAAGGAACCGGCAACATGGAACTGCATCTCGACCGCAGCCTTGCCGAACGCAGAATCTTCCCGGCACTCGACATCCGCCGCTCAGGAACACGTAAAGAAGAACTGCTTATTCCGCCGGAAAAACTCGAAAAACTCTGGGCCATCAGAAAAACCTTCTCTGACTCCAATGACTTCACCGAGCGCTTCATGAAAAAGCTCCGCCAATCCGACAACAACGAAGAGTTTTTTGAAAAGCTGAATGAAGAAATGAAGGCGCATCGTAAGGGTAAGGGATTGATTTAAGGATTTTAAATAAAAAAGTTTTGTGCATTAGTTTAGTGCTAGAGGATTTTCACTACAGACGGGACGCTTTCCGCGGGCATGGCTTGAGCC
>NZ_BRCD01000027.1:0-47948 GCF_023707945.1 Sporosarcina sp. NCCP-2331 | reverse complement strand
CCGGTACACTGGGTGGTGTTTCAGGACTTATTATGTAGTAAGCAGTATGAGCATAATATCTGAGATTATTGTAGGTGAGGTGTTTCAGGCAATACTTATTATTCTGCTAAGGCAAAGATTCTTGTGATCAATGCGTTTGCAAAGTCAAAAAACGAAATAACACTAACTGAACTCGCACCCTGCAAAATAGTAGCATGACATACATTCTATAAGGTCAGCGAAGGCGCAACTGCGGGGTAGGCCGTTGTCATGAGACTGCTGGCGTGCTCTTTGCCAGTAGGCTCATGACGTAAGGCAATCCCCCAGCGCCGAAGCGGGTTTAAACTGCAAACTCACACCCCATTCAAACTTCCTGCAAAGTCGTTCAACGAAACCCGCACATATAAAATTAAGACCACACCAACCCGCAGAATGATTTTCGAAGTACATATATGGCAATTTACCAAAAACAGATCTTGGCGCTGACTTTTTATTTATTCAAATCTGTAAGCACTCTAAACAGTAACTCCATCTGCTCATCTGTACCGATTGTGATACGTAAATAATCACGTATACCCGCCTGGTCAAAGTGCCGGACCAGAATGCCGCGCTCTTTTAACTGCTCATACAGCACTTTTGCATCGTGCTTCACAGACTTGGCAAATAAAAAGTTTGCGTCAGACGGCAGCACATCAAATCCAATCTCCTTCAACATTTGTGCGGAGCTCTCTCTTGTGCGAATGATTTTCTTAGTGCTTTCTGAGAAATATGCATGATCTCGAAAAGCAGCTGTCGCGCCGGCCATTGCCAACCGGTCAATAGTATAAGAGTTGAATGAATCTTTAATTCTCGTAAGTCCCGCGATGAGGTCCGGCTGTCCAAGCGCAAACCCTACCCGCAGTCCGGCAAGCGCTCGCGATTTAGATGTTGTCTGGATGACCAGCAGATTAGCATAGCGATCGATCAGCTTCATAGCGGAAGGACCTGCAAAATCAATATATGCTTCGTCGATGATCACTACCTGGTCGGGATTCTCCTTCAAAATCGCTTCTATTACATCTAGTTCTGCATAAAGACTCGTCGGCGCATTGGGATTCGGCAGAATGACGCCGCCTTGTGAACCATAAAACTTTTCTGCCGGTAAAGTGAAATCCTCATTCAAAGGAACTTTTTCAAATGAAATATCAAATATCTTTGAATACACCGGATAAAAACTGTAGCTGATCTCCGGAAAGCGTATCGTTTTGCCCGGTTCAAAAAATGCCATGAATGAAAATGCCAGCACTTCGTCGGAACCGTTGCCGACAAATACTTGTTCAGCACTCAGTCCGTATGTATCGGCAATCGCATGCCGCAGAGGATCGGCTGTCGGTGAAGGGTACCGCTGCAGTGTATTTGCTTCGAGCGCCGACTGAATCGCCGTCAGCACTTTCGGACTCGGCGGATACGGATTTTCATTGGTGTTCAGTTTGATGATATCCGGTTGATTCAATTGTTCACCCGGAATGTAAGGTTCCGTCCGCCTCGCAACTGTGCTCAGAAATCTACTCATCGCGAAGCACTTCCTTTTTCGGTCTTCTTTCACGCAATACTTGCTGCACATCTTTCAGATCGACGTCGAGAATATTCATTAAGACCAGCGTGTGATAAATCAGGTCCGCGATTTCATTGGACACTTCTTCTTTATCGGCATTTTTCGCTCCGATGACAACCTCCGTTGATTCTTCTCCCACCTTTTTAAGGACCTTATCAATTCCTTCATCGAACAGGTAGGTGGTATAAGAGCCTTCCACCGGATGTTTTTTGCGATCTGCGATTTCATCGATTACTTCATATACCACTTCACGCAGTGATTCTTCCTGCTCGACTGCTGTCGCGAAGAAGCATGTTTTCTCTCCTGTGTGGCATGCAGGCCCCTGCGGTGTCACTTGGAGCAGTAATGTATCTTGATCGCAGTCAACAGAAATACGCTGTACCCGCTGGCGATTGCCGGAGGTTGCACCTTTGTTCCAGAGCTCCTGTCTTGAGCGGCTGAAGAACCAAGTTTCATTCGTTTCCAGCGTTTTTTCAATCGATTCTTTATTCATATAAGCGAGCATAAGGACATCACCTGTGCGGTCGTCCTGTACAATTGTCGGTATCAGGCCATTATCGTCAAATGTAAGTGAGTTGATCTCTAGTGTCATATTAGTCATTCCTAACTGCAATATTTTCTCCTGCCAAATACTCTTTCAATTCGCGGATATTGATTTCATTGAAATGAAATACAGAAGCGGCCAGTGCTGCGTCCGCCCTGCCTTTCGTCAAAACTTCTTTAAAATGTTCAGGCTTTCCTGCGCCGCCGCTAGCAATAATTGGAATATTGACCGCTTCCGCCATTGCCCTGTTCAATTCAAGATTATAGCCATCCTTCACGCCGTCTTCATCAATACTGTTGACGACCAGTTCGCCGGCCCCGAGCTTCTCCATTTTCTTAGCCCATTCAATCGCGTCGATATCTGTTTCTTCCATTCCGCCTTTTGCGAACACTGTCCATTTCCCTTCGCCTGTCTGACGGACGTCCATTGACAGCATAACGCGTTCTGCACCATATTTATCCGCCACTTCTTTAATAATATCGGGATTTGTCAGCGCAGCACTGTTAATAGAAATCTTATTGCCGCCGAGCGCAAATACTTTGTCAACATCTTCAAGTGTGCGGATTCCGCCGCCTACAATGAACGGAACCGGCACTTCTTTAGCAATTTCCTCTATTAAATCCAGGAACATTCCGCGATTTTTCGAAGAAGCTGAGATATCGTAAAATACCAGTTCATCCGCACCGTCTGCTACGTACTTTTTAGCGAGTGCCAGTGGATCTGCCACCTCTTGTACGTCCAGAAACTTCTTTCCTTTTACGACTTTGCGGTTGTCTACGTCTAAACACGGAATAATTTTTTTAGTTGCTGACATGACTGTCGTCCTCCAGTAGTTTTTCCAAGGATAGTTTGCCTTCATATAATGCTTTTCCGATAATTGCGCCGTACATATCTTTCGCGGCAAGTTTACTAATGTCTTCTTCAGTGGAGACACCGCCAGAAGCAATGATATCGATGGAAGAGGCTTCATTCATTATTTGCAGTTCTTCAAAGTTAGGTCCCTGCAGCATACCGTCCTTCATGATATCTGTATATACAACCGTTTTCACTCCGATTTTATCCAGTTCCTGCAGTAAGTCCACTGCTTTGACATCGCTCATTTCGGTCCAGCCGTCTGTTGCGACGAGCCCATTGCGCGCATCGATGGAGACTGCAATTTTTTCGCCGTACTTTTTGATTGCCTGTTTAAGAAATTCAGGATCTTGAATTGCCGCCGTGCCAATGATGACACGTGCAACGCCATTTGCAATGTGCGAGTCAACAATATCCATCGTGCGAATCCCGCCGCCGACTTGAACCGGTATTGTGACTGCTTTAGCAATTGCTTCAATTGCTTTTCTATTTAATGAATCACCTGTTTTAGCTCCGTCCAGATCGACGACGTGAATGTATTCAGCACCCTGGCGCTGCCATTCCTGCGCCATGTCGGTCGGCGAATCATTATATATAACTTCCTGGTCATAATCCCCTTGAATCAGGCGCACACATTTGCCGCCTCTAATATCAATTGCCGGAAATAAAATCATCCTCTGGTTCCCCCTAATGAAATGATAATTATAACGTTCCTTTAGTAGAAGGAACACCCTGAATATCCGGGTTGATGGTGCTGGCGACCCGCAGCACGCGGCCGAAGCTTTTGAAAATTGATTCGATAATGTGATGTGTGTTTTTTCCGTAGTCCAAGTTAATATGTAACGTGACTTCAGCATGGCTTGTGAAAGCGATGAAGAACTCTTCCACCAGTTCTGTGTCGAAACCCCCTACTTTATCTTTCATTCCGTGCACATTAAACACAAGGAATGATCTGCCGCTTATATCGATTGATGCTGTGGATAACGCTTCATCCATCGGCGTCGACACTGTCGCAAAACGTTCAATCCCTTCTTTAGTTCCGATGCATTTATTGAATGCTTTCCCTAAGACAATACCCACGTCTTCAACGGAGTGGTGCTGATCCACTTCGATATCCCCATCGCATTTCACCGTTAGATCAAACCGGCCGTGCTTTGCGAAAGCTGTCAGCATGTGGTCGAAGAATCCTACGCCCGTCTGAATCTTCGTTTCCCCTGTGCCATCCAAAGAAAAGTCCATATTTATGTTTGTCTCGCCTGTTTTCCGCGTGATTTGTTGTTTGCGCATTTACCTTCCTGCCTTTCGTACTTTAATGGAGTTGGCATGCCCATTCAGCTGTTCTGCTTCCGCCAGAACAATTACATCATCCGCCACTTCAGCCAGTGCTTCTTCAGAGTAATAGATAACACTCGACTTTTTCATAAAGTCATAGACGCCGAGAGGAGATGAGAATGCTGCTGTTCCGCTTGTCGGCAGCGTATGATTCGGCCCTGCCATATAATCACCCAGTGCTTCAGGAGCGTGTTCGCCAAGGAATATTGCTCCTGCATTTCTGATGGAAGCTAAATGTTCCATTGGATTTTTGATCATGAGCTCCAAATGTTCAGGCGCCAGCCGATTGACGATGTCAAATGCTTCTTTCAGTGTGTCGACCACAATGATGCGCCCGTATTGATCAATGGACTGTGCGGCAATTTCTTTGCGCTCAAGTTTTGCAAGCTGACGGTCCACTTCTGCGGACAAGTCTTCTGCAAATGATTCACTTGTTGTGATACATACAGCAGCCGCCCGTTCATCATGTTCTGCCTGTGACAGCAAATCTGCAGCCGCATAGACGGGATTCGTATTCTCATCCGCGACGACACAAATTTCACTTGGTCCTGCAATCATATCAATCGCCACATCGCCAAATACCCATTTTTTTGCACGGGCGACGTAAGCATTGCCAGGGCCTGTAATTTTAACGACTTTTTCAATTGTTTCTGTTCCGTAAGCAAGTGCAGCAATTGCCTGTGCGCCGCCGACCTTATAGATTCTATCCACCCCTGCTTCCTTTGCTGCAACGAGTACGTGAGGATTAATTTTACCGTCACGCTGCGGAGGTGTTACCATGGAAATCTGTGAAACTCCTGCTATTTTCGCAGGTAATGCGTTCATCAGGACGGTCGAGGGATATGCTGCTTTTCCGCCAGGAACGTAAAGCCCAACGCTGTCAATCGGCGTTACCTTCTGGCCAAGCATGATCCCTTCATTTGGATTGAAGAACCAGGACTGTTCTTTTTGTGCTTCATGATAATTTGAGATTCGCTGCTTTGCTGCACGTAGCGAACGGATAAAATCGTCTGTAACAAGTTGTTCCGCTTCCCGAATCTCTTCATTTGTAACCAGCATTTGAACCAGCTTCACGCCATCGAAACGCTCAGTGAACTCAAGCACAGCCTGATCGCCTTCTGCGCGGACACGTTCAATAATCGACAGAACATTCCGGTCGAATTCTACATCGGGCTGACTTGAATCGCTGCGCTTGAGCAGTTCTTCCCTGAATTCATTTCCTCGAATCGTTTTCATGCGCGCACCTCCAACCCTTCTTTCATATCCTGAATGAACTGCTGAATGTCTGCAGTTTTGGTTGCATAGCTGGCCTTATTTACTATCAAACGGGCACTGACATCTGCTATTTCCTTCAGCACAACCAACCCGTTCTCTTTTAAGGTGGTACCCGTTTCCACAATATCGACGATGACATCCGACATGCCGATCAACGGTGCCAGCTCAATAGAACCGTTCAGTTTGATCATTTCAGTGCGTATACCCTTCTTGTCAAAATACTCTTTTGAAACAAGTGGGTATTTCGTAGCGACAGTCAGAAATGGCTTGTTTTCTATGTGCGTTTCAGGAAATCCCGCTACCGATAATTTACATCTGCCAATTTCAAGATCAAGCAATTCATAGACATCACGCGGGTCTTCCATCATGACGTCCTTGCCGACGATCCCGACATCCGCTGCACCGTTCTCGACATACACCGGGACATCTACCGCTTTGACGAAAATGAGTTTAATCTTCTCTTGATCATCATAGATGACGAGCTTTCTGCTTTCATCCGTAAAATCTGAAAAGCGGACATCTGATTTCTCCAGAAATTTCATCGCCCGCTCGGCCGTACGCCCTTTGGCCATTGCGACAGTTAAATAGTCCATTCAGGTACCCCTTTCCTGCTCACAATCATCTCCAGCAATTCCTTGAAATCTGCAAACTCAGTTGTTCCTTCTTCATCTGTCAGCTCATTAACAAGTTCAGTCAGTTGAATCGTGTACATACTGTCTTTCGAATGAAATGTCTGTTTCATTGGCTTGGAGAGCACTCGATAATCACGTTCACGCAATTCATTTGTAATATCAATCGCATATTTCATTCGGCTTTCTTCATAAAGAACTGTGATATCTATGCTGAAACGCTCTTGAAGTTCTTTGTGCGCCGTTGCTTTTACCAGCGAATCAATCTCACAGGCAAAACCGATCGCCGGTCTTTTGATGCCGAATTCTTCACTTAAAGAATCATAGCGTCCGCCCATCAATACAGGTTTGCCAAATTTCTCTACATACCCTTGGAAGATGATGCCCGAGTAATATCCCATACGATTGATCAATCCAAGATCGATGACGATATGTTTTTTCAGGCCGTATAGATCTGCGATTTCGTATGTCTGTTGCAAATAGTTGATGGCCTGCTTTACAGATTCGCTTACCCGCAGATTTTGAAGCCTTTCAAAAACTGTTTCAGGGGCACCGTACAGGAACGGTAATTGTTCTAATACTTCTTTGACTGATGGGTCGATTTCCAAGTTTTCCAGGAATGGACCGATCTCCACAACATTCTTGGCCTGAATTATTATTTTCAGCTCAGCCGTCTGTTCTGCTGATAATGACAGGTCTGCAATTAATTCATTGAAGAATCCTGCATGGCCGATTTCAATTTTCACATCCGAAAATCCAACATCTCTTAATGCATGACATGCCAGCATAATGGTCTCGGCATCTGCTTCAGGTGAGCTTTCACAGAAATACTCGACACCCGCCTGCGTCTTTCCGATCTCCTCATTTTCCCGGAAGGTCTGTCTGAATACTTCCTGAACATAGTAATAGCGCATCTCTTCGGGCAGGCTGACGTTCATTTGAACAAGTTCCTGTGTCAAAGGAATAGTCACGTCCGGACGCAATACCAATAATTCACCGGTATAATCAATCACTTTGATCATTTCATTCTGATTGATCGATGTACGGACATTCGAATAGAGATCATACCTTTCAAAAGCTGACGTTTTAATTCGCTTATAACCATATGTAGTGAAACGTTTACTCAACGTTCCGATAATTTTTTCATGTCTCTCATGTTCATGAGCCAGGATTTCAGAATACAAGATACTTTCTACCGCCTTCCGTTCCAATAAATACTTCATCGCTTTACTACACTAAAGTTATTTACTACTATAATGGGTTATTTGGGTATTGTCAACTGTATCTGCCCTAATTCATCTGCTACAATATGGATTATAGAAAAGGAGACCTGATCAAATGTTTGATTATCATATGCACAGCGCATTTTCAGCTGATTGTGAAATCCCGATGGAAGAAATGGCCAAAGCATCCGTGGCCAAAGGATTGAAAGAAATTTGCTTCACCGATCACATCGACTATGAATATCCCGATGAAACAATACTGTTTGATTTCGACAAGATTGCTTATGCTGAAAAAATCCAGCAGCTCAACAATCAGTTTGAAGGACAGCTGACGATTAAAAAAGGCGTAGAAATCGGCCTGCAGCCCCATCTGCTAGATCGCTACGAACAACTCATGGACGAGCACAGTTTCGACTTTGTTATCTGTTCACTTCACACTGTCGAAAATAAATCGCTTCATTATAAGGAACTATTTGCCGACCGTTCTGTGGAAGATGCTTTTGAAACATACTATAAGGAGCTGCTCTACTGTGTCCAGAATTATAAACGGTACAGCGTGCTCGGCCATGCGGATCTGATCAAACGCTATACCGGACGGCCGCCGGCTCATTTATTCCATGATTACCTGGAAAAGATATTTAAGACCATTATTCCTGAAGGTAAAGGAATCGAACTTAATACCTCGGGCACACGTTACGGTCTGGCGCACAATATGCCTAGCGAAGATATCTTGCGCCTTTACAAACAATGCGGAGGTGAAATTCTTACGCTTGGATCAGACGCACACCGCCCTTCAGATATCGCCCATGAATTCAAGGAATCCATTGAACTGTTCCAATCAATCGGTTTCCGTTATATTGCTACATTCAGTAATGGCAAACCCCAATTCCATGCTATTTCTTCTTTATAAGAAAAAAGTGACGAAATCAATTGATTTCGTCACTTTTTTTCAGTATGTGTCAGTTTAATTTTATTTTCTGAAGATCCACGTCTTCAATAAAGCCAGCCGCTCCCGAATCAATACTTTTGTTTTTACAACATCTGGAGTCTTTGCCGCCACCACATCTGATTGCCAGCCCATTTGCTTTGCCAAAAATCGAGCTCTGGCCAAATGAAAATCACTGCTGATTATCGTCACACCGGCCAATTCGGGAAGCAGTTCTTTAGAAAATTGCAGGTTTTCATATGTAGAAGTTGACCGGTCTTCCATGATGAGCCGCTCTTTAGCTATTCCTTGATTGAGCAAATAACGATACATCGCTTGGGCTTCACTGATCGCTTCGTCTTTCCCCTGGCCGCCGGACAGTACTAATTTCACATGCGGGAAACGTGTTGCATAATCAGCTGCCGACTCCAGCCGGTACCGAAGCGATAAAGAAGGCGTTTCTCCGTTTACTTTCGCCCCTAACACAATGGCATATTCATGGGAACCGTCTGCTGTGTGATGTTGCGCAGATTCCATCTTTTCTTTTGGAATGAACCAAAACATCAATGCCAAAATCACTATGACAATGCCTGCAGCTGTCAGTTTTTTCATTCACTCGCCTCTCTTCTTGTTCAGTAAGACGGAATAGAATGGCGTTTAGTTCCAAAAAACCAGCGAAGCTTTATCGCCGCCGCTCATTGACTAATACTTTTTTAAAAATTGTTTTGAGTCTGCGCCATTATCTGTTCTTGACAACGTGTCACGTACGAATTGCGAAATTCCTACTGCAGTTGGGCAATGTGTGGATTTATAATGTGCATGTTTCGTTGCTCGACTTTGCTGGAATTTTGAATGAGATGTGTGTTTGTAGTTTAAACCCGCTGCGGCGCTGGGGGATTGCCTTACGCTGGTGTTGCAGGAAATATGTCATGTTGCTTTTTGGCAGGGTGTATATTTAGTTAGCTGTTGTTCTCGTTGCTCGATCTGACGGGAAGTTTGAAACCGGAATGCGTTTGTAGTTTGAACCCGCTTCGGCACTGGGGAATTGCCTTACGCTAGTGTGAGAATGAATGACATACTTCTTTTTCGCAGAGTGTGGATTAGTTGACTTGGTCCCGTTACTCGATTTGCAAACGCATCGATCACAAGAATCTTAGCCCATGCAGAATGATAGTAGTGCATGTAATACCACACCTATCATAATAATCTCAGATATAATGCTCATACTGCCTGCCCACATAAAAAGTTCTGAAACACCAGCCAGTGTACCGAAGTGGAAGGCGGCGACTCTGAGAGGATCAGCCCGACAGGTGAGACAACTTGCGGGAGCGCAGCGACCAAGTTGGCTCACCGCGGGCCCTCCAGAATGCGTCCGCCTGGAACGCAGGGAAACGGACTCCTTCCACCTCCTCTATACCCTATACTGCACCTGCACCACCCCAGCCAAATCCCAAACTTCTCATAAAATAAACTGTCAAGCACACGTTTTGGCGAAGACCATTGTTTTAAAACAAAAAAACAGACACATTGATTACATAATGTGTCTGTTTCTTATCGATTATCTAATTCCGTGAGCGACCATTGCATCCGCCACTCTCAAGAAGCCTGCAACATTCGCGCCCATGACCAGATTTCCCGGTTTGCCATAGTCATCAGCCGCATTTTTACAATCGGTGTAAATATTTTTCATAACAACTTTCAAATGCTCATCCACTTGCTCTGCTGACCAGGAAAGCCGCTGGCTGTTTTGCGACATTTCCATCGCAGATACCGCTACGCCGCCTGCATTGGCTGCTTTAGCCGGAGCAAATAGAATATTATGATCTTGGAAGATCTCGATTGCTTCAATCGTACAAGGCATGTTCGCACCTTCTCCAACTGCTTTTACGCCATTTGCAATCAGCATATGCGCTGCAATCTCATCGATTTCATTCTGCGTGGCACATGGCAGCGCGATATCGCAGGCAACAGACCAGATCGCACTGCAATCTGCATGGTATTCAGCTTCCGGACGTTCTTTTGTGTATTCCCAGATTCGTTTATTGCCGTATTCCTTCAGCTCTTTCACAAGTTCTAAATCGATGCCGTCTTTATCGTAAATATAGCCGTCTGAGTCACTGCACGCGACAACCTTGGCTCCAAGCTGCATCGCTTTTTCCATTGCATAAGTAGACACGTTTCCTGAACCTGAAACGATCATTGTCTGGCCTTCCAATGAAAGATCGTTCTCTTTCAGCATTTCATCTACAAAATAGACAGTTCCGTAACCCGTCGCTTCTTTACGTCCCAAGCTGCCGCCGTGATCAGGATTTTTCCCTGTCAGAATGCCTGCCTCGTAACCGCCTTTAATTCGGTTATATTGGCCGAATAGATAGCCGATTTCACGTTTGCCGACTCCGATATCACCTGCCGGAACATCAATGTCCGGTCCGATATGGCGGCTGAGCTCTGTCATGAAGCTCTGTGTGAAGCGCATGATCTCGCGGTCTGACTTTCCTTTCGGATCAAAGTCAGAACCCCCTTTACCCGCACCAATCGGCTGGCCTGTCAATGCATTTTTGAAGATTTGCTCGAAAGCCAAAAACTTCATGATACTGTTATTTACAGAAGGGTGGAAACGAAGGCCGCCTTTATAAGGACCTAAATCACTGTTGAACTGAACACGGAACCCTCGGTTAACATGAACTTTCCCCTGATCATCTTCCCAAGCCACTCGGAATGAAATGATACGTTCCGGTTCTGTAATGCGCTCAAGAATTCCATTCGACATAAACTCGGGATGCTTTGCAAAGACAGGTCGTAAGGAATCAAAGATTTCTCTGGTAGCTTGCAAGAATTCTTTTTCGTCCGGATTCCGTTTCTTTACCAGCTCATATACTTCGTGTACGTAATCATTTGCCCGTTTGCGGTTGTTGAATTGAACTTCATCAATCTTTGTCATATGCGACCATCCCTTTCCTTGTTGGTAGTTAAAAGCTGACGACCGACCAGTCGCTCACTTTACTCAGTAGAAGTTATCCTGCACGCTTGAATCTACACAAAATACTTCTCATAGAGGATGAATTCTACTGAATAAATTGAATTTTAATTGTTCGAAATATTTCTGTGTATTCCAATATTATCACTGAAACCATAGTAAGTTACAAGATTTTTTTATTTTTTATTCCGTTTGCTCCAATTTTTGTGTCAGTTTTATGTATTAATTAGAAATTTCCCATTTACAATAAACAGAATATATAGTATTATTAATCTATTCAAACAATCTGCGCGGAGCTAGCAGAACAGTGGCTTTTGCCTGAGCGGGAGAAACAATACGAAAAGAAAGAGGCGAAGCAATATGACAAAGAAAAACAACCCAATCCGCTCAATTATAGGAGCTAATCTGCTGCTCATCATGACTTTTGCTTTCTTACCCGCCTTACTCGTAAATCCAGACATGGAATTTTTCCAAAACGCTGTAAAAGCACTGACTAATGAATAAAATGACGCTAAAGAGCCTTCCCTCTGAGGAAGGCTCTATTTTTATCGTTTCCGGATAGTAAACCGGTCCTCCAGCAACAGCCAGTTTTGTGGAAACGATAAGCCGAGTTTCCAGTACATAATACCGCGAAGCTTAAAATCCTTAAGCAGCGTAAACTTCGCATTAATGCTTCTTGCATCTTCAAACCACACTTCATGCTCGATGCTTTGCTCATCATAATACGTATAATGAGGTGCTTGAGATAAAGCGTCGTATTCGATCGACACATTTTGATCGATTGCAAGATTCGTCGCAGCTTTGGGACTGAGCGCGGTGGCTGGCTTACTTTCCACCTGGCCGAATGGTGCCGTCCAATCGTAGCCGTATAAATTTTGACCAAGAAAGATTTTGTCTCTTGGAACTTGACTGACAGCATATTCCACCACCTTTGTGACTGGACCAATTGGACTGACGGCCTGCGGGGCACTGTATGTATATCCCCACTCATATGTCATCAAGACTACAAAGTCGCAAATTTCCCCATGTGCCTTATAATCATGCGCTCCGTAGATTCCTGTCATCACCTCGCCCGCTTTCGGGGCAAGCGCAGACGATAGTGTCAGTCCCGCCTTATGGATTTGATCACGTGCATTACGCAGCATTTGATTATATAATGCACGGTCTTCGGGAAATAATAACTCAAAGTCAAAATGAACGTCTCCATATCCCGAAGCTTTCGCCGTATCGATGGCATTTTTAATCATGTTATTTTGTGCGGTTTGATCTGTAAATAACACGTGTCCGAGCTCTGCACTGAAGCCATAGTTCTCTAAGTTTGTCAGTACAAGCATATTAACCGCTCCAGCGTCTTTTGCAATGGACAGAATATCTGCTGTTTCAGGTGCCTTCAAAGAACCGTCCCGCTGAACTTCATAGCTGAACATCGCTAAATATGTAAGCTGTTCAACTCGCTCCCTCACTTCCGCAAGCATATCCTGACTTACCGGGTTACGTGGCTCCACATACAGCAACGCATCAATCGGCGTCTTTTTCTCTTGAGGAATGTATAAACGCTGTCCTATTCTTAATATACCCGCAGGATTAATGGCATTAATCTTGGCAAGCTCTTCAAAAGAAATTCCATAAGTTTGTGCGATTTTGTAAAGACTGTCGCCCGGCTGCACCCAATAATAAGTGCCGATAATTGGTATCACTAATGCTTGTCCAATTGCCAGACGCGTCTCACTCACGAGTTCATTGACTTGAGCGATCAGTTGGTACGGTACACCATACATTTTGCCAATCATATATAAACTTTCTCCCGGCTGCACAACATGAATTTGCATATCCAAACACACCTTTCTTCTAGTCTCTACCAAAGATATTGTCGGGACAGTCAAAATATGCATGATGAATAATTTATCCTTTTCTTCTCATACTACCGTTGATGTGAATTATAATTGAAGGAGGAAATGTATTTGACAAATCAATTCGAGACATCCCAGCACATGCATGACGGTCCAGTAACACCCTCAATGAACCATGGCGGTCATGAACTTTTTGATGTGCACGAAGTATTAAATGCAGCAGTAGGTGCGCTGAATCAATCCATGTTGCTGCGTCCGCACGTAAAAGATCCGGAACTCTTGGATATTCTGGACCGCCAGTATCGTTTTATGCTGGACGAGTACAATATTACAGTCGAGTGTTTCAAAAGCGGAAAAGATCCTTCACATCCTACACAGCGATATCAAATGCAGGAAAACAGTGATTTTGTCTATGGGATGAAAGAAAAAGCGCCTTCCAAGCCGATCCAATCCACAGCGGAGATAACGGATGAAATCGTATCAGGTTTCTTGCTGGGTGCAGTTAAAGAAGGCGCCACAGGCAAGACTGCTGCTTCTCTTGAAGTTTGTAACCCTGTTGTACGCCGTGTATTAGCAGATTCGATTCCAAACTGCATTGAAATGGCATATGAGTTGTCGATTTACCAAAACAAACATCATTACTACCAAGTACCGCAACTGAACAGCCAGGATATGAATATGCTTCTCAACTCATATGCTCCTTCACAAGGACAGCCAAGTATGCCGAAAAACCTTCAGTAATTCACCTCATTGCAGACGGAGATTTTTTCTCTCCGCCTGCTTTTTTGCTTTTCCACTCATTATATTTGTATACTGTAAGGAGATGAATGAACTGAGGGGTGTCTGAATGAAAGTTGCAATTTTTGATTTTGACGGCACGTTATATACGAAAGAAACGTTTAAACTCCTGATGGAACATTTAAAAAAACATCCGGCCTATCAGCAATATTACGGCAAGTTTTACCGGTCCATCCTGCCATTGTATATTCGTTACAAATTAAAAATGCTTCCGGAACCGGTCATGAAAGAACGTTCCATGATGCTTTATTTGAAGGCATTGGAAACACTGACAATTCCCCAGCTTCGGGTTTACTTCGAAGAAATGCAGGACGAGATGTCAAGTGATTTTAATGAAGACGTCGTCAATAGACTCGCTAAACATCGGGAAGAAGGTTATCACGTACTGTTGGTTTCAGGTGCTTACACACCATTTTTGACTGCAGTTACGAGCCATTTAACCTTTGATGAAATCATCGGAACCGAAATCCCTGTCAATGGGGAGCATATAGCGATGGACCAGCCCTTCTTACATATTCAAGGACAGCGTAAAAATGAGATGATTTACTGCGCTTTGGAAGGGAAGACAGTGGAATGGGAAAAAAGCTTTGCCTATGGGGACAGCATTTCAGATCTGCCTGTATTGGAACAAGTGGGTCATCCCGTTGCCGTCAGACCTGATGCAAAACTTGCCGCGATTGCCAAGCAGCGTGCCTGGCAAATACTGTAAAAATGTCGCCGCACGCCAGTAACCTGACATGCGGCGACATTTAGTTCAAACACTTTTCAATGTATTAACATACAGACTGCCATCCGTCTGAATTTCTGCATACAGCACTTGCTCCGGCCTTGCGATTCCCTGCTGTTCCAGCTGCTTTGTCAACCATACATCTGTCAGCTTCAATTCTCGCATATTCTTTTCTTCCACTTTGCCGTTTGTGATTATTTCAGTAGGAATATATTTCGGCGGAGGTGATGAAGCCTGCACATCTTTCTTGGTGGCCGGTTCCTCCCCTGTTTTCAACATCACACTGAGATTTCCGTTTGTTTCGAATATCGCATAATTTACTTCTTTCATGGAAAATATGGACTTTTCACGAAGCAACATATTCAGATCATTAAAACTCAGTCTTAATTTGCGGAGTGAACCTTCAATGATTTCACCATTTTCAATCACAATCATCGGTTTATCGTCCAATAAAACACGCAGTTTGATTGATTTGAATGATAAGTAATTAGCGACAATTGTCAAAACTGCCCATAATATCATTCCATACAAACCATTCAAGAAAGGCGTTTCCGACTCTCCTGCCAGGTTAGCCGCAATCGAACCTATAGTAATCCCTGTTACATAATGAAAGAACGTTAACTGCGATACTTGCTTTTTCCCCATAAAACGCGCCAGGATCAAGAGTACCACAAAGGAGAGCACTGTCCGAAGTGTCATTTCCCAGAAAGCCAACTCCCAAAATTCATCTATATTCACAAACGTACACCTCCATTGTATGGAGTATGTGTGAAACGGATGGACTTATACGCTCATCATGTCAGAAGCAGCCGGCTCTTTCAATTCCATACGAATGGAGTTGCCTGATAGACGTAGTAATTCAGCCAGTTGGAAAACAGTAAATGCGTATGAGAACGCCATGTATTCATCGGCTCCTGATTTGGATCATCATTCGGATAATAATTTTCAGGAACATCAATTTCCATTCCCTTTTCAACATCCCTTTTATATTCACTGTCTAATGTATGCGCATCATACTCCAAGTGACCTGTCACCATAATATGTTTTTCATCGTTGGAGATGACGATAAACGCTCCCGCATCTTCTGAAACAGAAAGCAGGGTCAGATCTGGGTGTTTCTCTATTTCTTCAATGGATACACCTGTATGTCTTGAATGCGGCGCTACAAATACATCATTGAAACCGCGTGAAAGATTTACTGTCTGATCATAGACTTCGTGTGCAAATACACCAAAACACTTTTCCGGCAGTTCAAACTTATCAATTCCGTAATGATGATAAAGTGCAGCCTGTGCTCCCCAGCAAATATGAAGGACTGAGGTCACGTTCGTCTTGGTCCAATCCATAATATCTTCCAGCTCTTTCCAATAAACTACATCTTCAAACTGCATCAGTTCTATCGGTGCCCCTGTAATAATCATTCCATCAAAACGGCGGTCTTTAACGTGCTCAAAAGTTGTGTAAAATGTCTCTAAATGTGTCTGACTGACATTTTTCGATGTATAAGAGGCGGTATTCAAAAATGTCACATTTACCTGAAGCGGTGTATTACCCAGCAATCTCAGCAGCTGCAGTTCCGTCTTTTCCTTTTCAGGCATTAAATTTAGGATTAATATATTTAACGGGCGGATATCCTGTGCAACCGCTCGATTCTCATCCATCACAAATATCTTCTCTTCTTTCAGTAACTCTCCTGCTGGTAACTGCTGCGGTATATTAATCGGCATGTTTCTTCCTCCTTGGCCATTCACTCGGCCAGTTATTTTCAATAAAAAAACCTTCATTTTCCTATAGATAAGAAAATGAGGTTCGGGATATCATTCTTATCTCTCAAGAAAACAATCTTGTTGGAGTTAGCACCTTCCTGTTTGCACAGAGGTTGCTGAAGCGTCATCAGGCCAGTTCCCTCAGCTTCTCTTGATAAGTTTTATGTAATTACAGACTATTATAACATTAATATATAAATTGTATAGCGGAATTATCAAATAGTTCTGCTCATTCCAGCCAATCAAATTGTATAAAACAAAATTTTCCGTATAATAGACATACAGACTATTATTTCCGAAGGAGGCATCCATGAGATCTTTAGGTATTGTTCGCAAAGTCGATCATCTTGGCAGATTCGTCATTCCAAAAGAACTTCGTCAAACTCTGCAAATTGTCAAAGGGGATCCAATAGAAATCTTTTCGGAAGATGAACAGATCATCTTGAGGAAATACCAAGTTAACAAAGCTTGTTTCATAACCGGTGAAGTAAACGAAGATAACAAGGAATTATCTAACGGATTATTCATCAGTCCCGAAGGTGCAAAAATACTGCGGAAACAGATTGGTGATATGGAGTAACAGGAAAACCATCCCAACTCGCGGGATGGTTTCTGTTTGTGCTTATAAACTATTGATAAACTCTTCAATTTCCTCTTTTGTTTTGCGATTCTTGCTGACGAAACGTCCCAATTCCTTACCTTTGCTATAAGCGACAAAGCTGGGAATGCCAAAAATATCATGCTGACTGCAAAGGTCAATGAAATCGTCGCGGTCAACAGAAAAGAATTCATACTCCGAAAACTCGGTTTCCAACTCCGGCAGAAACGGTTCGATCACTCTGCAATCAGGACACCAGTCTGCAGTAAACAAGAAAATTACACGCTCTTCTTTCTTCAGCTCGTCAAATTGTTCCAAAGTCTCAAGTTTCCTCATAAATATAACCTCTTTTCTACTTATTCTGCCGTCATTATAGCATTGTTTACTATCCTTCTTCTCTCTTGACGACTTATCTAATTTACAGAACAAACTTGATATTAAGTGCATTTCTTTCGTTTTCATCATCCAAACACGAATGTTCACAATATATTCAATAAGATACGTTCGCATTTAATACTTTTTGATTTTTTGCTTAAAAGTAATTGACAATTGTTTTGGACGTGTTATGATTAGTTCTAAATTTAATACATGCAAAACAATTTTGACGAAGACATACCTTTCCGTAATAGAATTTCTTAGAGAGCTGATGATGTGGTGAGAGTCAGCAAATTCTTAGGATGGCGGCACTTCCGAATTGATTGGCTGAATATTCAGTAGGCCGATCCGTCACATGCACGTTACGCATGCTGAATGAAGGCTGCTCCGGCAGCAAAACAAGGGTGGTACCGCGTTAGTTAATCGAGCTTTTCGCCCCTTACGTATTGTAAGGGGTGGAAGGCTTTTTTATTTTTCCTAAAAGGAGGTTAGCGCAGCTTACATAGACGATTGATCAGATGAATGCTCATTACCCGAATGCAGGACCAAAACAAATTACTGAAGGAGAGAATGATAATCATGGCTTTTAAAGTACTTATTAGTGACCCACTCAGCGAGGATGGTATTTTTCCATTAAGGCAGGCAGAAGGTTTTGAAATTGTTATTGATACAGATTTGACTCCAGATCAGCTGAAAGACAGAATTAAAGGTTTCGACGCCCTTCTAGTGCGCAGTCAAACTACTGTAACAAAAGAATTATTAGAATCTGCAGATCAATTGAAAATTATCGGCCGTGCAGGTGTAGGCGTCGATAACATCGATTTGGATGCAGCAACTGAAAAAGGAATCATTGTTGTCAATGCTCCTGACGGTAATACAAACTCAGCAGCTGAGCACACTGTCGCGATGATGATGGCGATGGCACGGAAAATTCCTCAGGCTTTCAATTCTTTGAAGAACAATAAATGGGACCGTAAATCTTTCCTTGGGGTCGAACTGAAGGATAAAACACTCGGTATTATCGGGCTGGGCAGAATCGGAGCAGAAGTTGCACGCCGTGCTAAAGGTCAGCGTATGAGCGTTGTCGCATATGACCCATTCCTGACAGAAGACATTGCTAAAAAATTAGGCATTGAGATCGGAACAGTAGATGAAGTACTGGCTGCAGCAGATTTCATTACCGTCCACACGCCATTACTGAAAGAAACTCGCAGAATGATTAATAAAGAAGCATTCGAAAAAATGAAAGACGGCGTTCAGATCATCAACTGTGCACGCGGCGGAATCATTGACGAAGATGCTTTGTATGATGCAATTGTTGCCGGGAAGGTTGCCGGAGCAGCGCTTGATGTATTTGAAGAAGAGCCTTTCCTTGACCACAAATTGCTGACATTGCCGCAAGTGATTGCTACACCTCATTTAGGAGCAAGCACAATTGAAGCGCAAGAATCTGTTGCAGTAGATGTCAGCCGTGACGTTGTGAACTTCCTCAATATCGGATCTGTTCGCAACCCGGTAAATTTGCCATCCGTTTCTCGTGATGTATTAGCAAAAATCGAGCCTTTCTTCGATCTAACTGAAAAGCTTGGTATGTTCCTGTCCCAAATTCAAAACTCTGTTATTGAAGAAATTAATATTCAATATGCAGGCGAATTGGCGAACTATGATGTACGTGCATTAACACGCAACACAGTAAAAGGTTTGCTGAAGCGTAATCTTGGCGAAACTGTAAATGACGTGAATGCAAAGCTTTTGGCTGACCGTTATGGCATAAAAATAAATGAACAGAAAACGACGACTGCTAAAGGTTTTCTTAACTTAATCACAGTAGAAATCGTTACACAGAAAGGCATCCGCAAAGTAGCGGGTACTCTTCTGAACGGACTGGGACCGCGCATCGTAAAAGTAGATGACTATGTAGTGGACGCTATCCCTAAAGGTCACTTGCTGTTCATCCGCCACATTGACCAGCCAGGCGCAATCGGCCGCGTAGGTACTTTGCTTGCAGAAGAAAATATCAATATCGCTGCAATGCAGGTAGGACGTTCTGCTGAAGGCGGAGACGCAATCATGATGCTTACAGTCGATCACCATGTGGAGTCTGCTTCTGTTTCCCGTATTAAAGAAGTCCAAAATATCCATGATGCAAAAGCGGTTGATCTATAAGAATGACAAAAATCCAGCTGATAGAAAATCAGCTGGATTTTTTATGTTTTTAGTTTGTAAGTTGGGATAGTATTGGAAATAAACTTTCTAAGTGGTCAATCTCATACGTCGGTTTCACTCCATCGACAGGCAGCTTGCTTTCACGGTTGATCCATACATTTTTCATACCCACTCTGCTTGAGCCGAGTATATCGGTCATCAGATTATCACCGATCATCAGTCCTTCATCCGCAGTTATACCGCAAGTATCCAGGACATGCTGAAAAATCGTTGCATCAGGTTTGCCTTTACCAAAAGCTCCGGACACGATGATATGGTCGAAATACGGCGGTATCTCCGGAGAAATCGTCAACTTGATCTGCTGCAGACTAGGAGACCCGTTCGTCAGCAAAATCAGCTGATAATTCCCTTTTAAACGATCCAGCACATCAAATGTTTCTTCGTAAATATAGGGATGATTTTTCCGTTCTTTCGGGAACACCTCCGCTAGCTCTCTTCCAAAAGCTTCATTATCCACGCCTGACTTCTTCAGTCCTTTAATCCATGCATCCTGCTGGTAACCCGGAACAATCTCTTTCATTTTCTGAAATTCTTCACCCGGATCATCAAATACGCCCCAAAGACCTTCAAATGGATTGATGCCTATATTTTGTGTATGAGGATAAGTTTCATAAGCTGCATACAGTTCTCTAGCTTCCTGGCGCACTGCTTTCTCAAGCTCAACCGGGTTAACACCTGTCTTTTTCGTAGCATATTCACATGTCTTCTGAAATGCCATGGCAATACTTTTTGCATCCCAAATCAGCGTATCATCCAAATCAAATATCAGTGTTTTGATCATATCGCCTGCCCCCTTCTCTTTTCTGCTTTTACGTTAGATACATCTTTAATTATACACATTCCCCTGCCAGTTTGTCAGTTTGCTCCTCATCTTTATCATGTAAATGCAAATTTTCTGCCTTCCATGCATAGTTATCTGCAGAGAAGGGAATCTAATAAGCAGGAGGTGAACTGAAAAGTGGCTCAACATTACTTTATCGGCATCACGGCCGCTGATTCCGCTTCAGAGCTGGCAGAAAAGTTTCGCGTCAAATATCTGTTAAAAGAAAAATATAAAGTCCTTCCGCACAAGGATGATTTGCATATAACCATGCGGTATATAGGAGAGATGAACGAAAAAAGCGCAGAAATGCTCATTTCTTCCCTGCATAAGATCGCGAGTGACCATCCATGTTTCTCTACATCTCTTACAGGTTTAGAATTTTTCGGTTCGTCTACCGGTCCTCGTGTTGTCTATCTTTCAGTTAAAAAGGTTAACGCAATGTGCAACCTGCAGAGACAGATTGCCAGACGGACTGAAAAAATACTGGACTTGGAAAAGGATACACGATTTGTTCCGCATGTGACGATTGCAAAAAAACGTAAAACTGCTGATAAAATGCAATTGGTGAAAGAGGAAATAATACCTATTCCCATTCATATAAATGGCTTCACCTTGTTTAAAATCAATCCAAACGTTATACCTTCCTACGAATCGATAGAATATTTCCCCTTGAAAAAAAGCTGATTGCGTGTTTGCAATCAGCTTTTCTCTATTTAATCATATTTGAAAGCGGCCCATATCGCTTTGAAGCTGTTCTGCCAGCACCGCCAATGTTTGGGAACTGGAGGTAATCTCTTCGTTTGCTGCCAGCTGTTCTTCTGTTGCAGCACTTGTCGACTGTGCCTCTGCAGAAGCCTGGATCGCTAATTCTTCTACGCGCTTAGAACCAGCTGCCACTTCATCTGTCATCGCGCGGATTTCTTCAATAGCCGCGGAAACAGTGGAAACTTTTTCACTGACATCTGATGTCGCATGTTCGATACTCGCAAAAACTGCATTCGTTTTCTCGGTCGATGCCAGCCCTTCCTCTACACGTTTATGGCCTTCATCGGTACTTGCAACAACCTTTGTCACATCTTCAATAATCGTGTCAATCATTCGGCCGATTTCCTGAGTAGATTGTTTGGACTGTTCCGCCAAATTTCGCACTTCGTCAGCAACGACTGCAAAGCCTTTGCCGTGTTCCCCTGCCCGAGCTGCTTCAATCGCCGCATTTAATGCTAATAGATTTGTCTGTTCCGCTATGTTCGTAATCATGGCGGTTACATTTCTAATGTTTTCTGAACGGGCGGCCAATTCATTGATTGTCACCATCGAATCACCAATCGTCTGGCTGATATTGTTCATTTGATCTGTCGTTTCATTCATCAATGAAGAACCTTCTTTTACCAAACGGGCGACATCTTCGGAAGAACCAAGCATTTCTTCATTATCCTCTGTAATCTGGTCAATCGCCGTTATCATTTCTTCCATTGAAGCAGTAGACTGACTGACTATGTGTGTCTGTGCTTCACTTGTCTGCAGATTTTTCTCGGAAATCTCTGCAACCATTTCCGAAGCAGCCAAGCTTTCTTCCGCACTGGCAGATAATCCTTCTGATTGAACAGCCAGCTGACTCGCTGAATCTTTTGCCCGCTGAATGATGCCTCGCAAATCTGCAACCATCGAATTTAAGGCTGTCGCCATATCCCCGATTTCATCCCGGTTTTTGATAGTTACTTCATCCAAAGCAAAATTTCCGGCTGATACTTTATTGAGCGCACTTGTCATTTGTTGAACAGGACGGCTGATTAACCGGCTGATGATAATAGTAATAATGATACTTCCGATCAAGCCAAGCACGATGAGTACAACCATCAGTAAGATTGCAGCATTTGTATAACCTTCCACTTGCTTTTCAACCTGGTTTTGCTGTTCTTTTTGGTACTTAATCATGGCTTGTATATTAGTTGAGATAATCTCTTGATAAATTGCACCATTCGTTCCAGTCTGCAGCGCTCTGTCACGGTCACCTATTTCTATTTGACTTATTATATTCCTTATGACGCCATCGTAATTTGTCGTTGCCGCACGAATTTCTAAAATAGCGTCTTTCATATCTTTATTATGTATAATCTTATCTAACTCTTCCAAACGAACTTGATTACTTTCTTGTTTTTCTTGAATTTCAGATAGATAGGTATCATTCCCATGCAGCATGTACCCGCGGATACTGCTTGTTAAATAGTTTTGATCACTCATTTGCTGCTCAAGTAAAACTACTTTATACATACGGTCATCTATTAAAAAACGATATTTTTCATTGACATTTTTTAAAGACAAATAACCTATTGCCCCTATAATAACCATAATAATGCCAACGCTTAAAAAACCAACCCAAATTTTCCTGCCCACCGTGAATTTCACGATTTCATCCCCTTTATTCAAATGAATGAATACTTATACAAAGGTATTCATTTATAAATAATTATACCGCAATATGCTGTACTCGTATACAAGGAGATTTACTGTTTTAAAAATTTAAAGCAATCTATAATCATTTGTCTTTTTATGTCTTTTTATAAAAACATAAAGTCATTCGAACTAGTGTTAGTTATTAAACCAGTTCTTTAAAGCCTGAATCTGAAAGGGTTCTTTACTCCCTGCCTGTTCAATTTCTTTCATTATTGCACATGCCATTCACAGTCATTTTTATACAATTCGTTGTATAAATATTATTTTCTTCGTTCTTCTGCAGAAACCTATAGATTCTGTTACTCAAAATTGTTTATAATAGAGTGGCAGCTTAGAAAGGACGGAATTTTCTTGGAACTTATCGGTATTATCGCACCTGTATTATTTATCTTCCTAATCGGCTTCATCGGCCAGAAATTTCTTTCATTCGACATTAAGACGCTCTCCACGGCAGCGCTTTACTTAATGTCACCATTTTTAGCTTTTCGTACTTTCTATAAAAATGAGTTGGACAGCACGTATCTCTATATTGCTGCATTTGCTCTCATATTATTGATCGTGTTATTCATAACGGTCTGGATCACAGCAAGTGCAATGAAAGCATCCCGGTCTGAACGTTCTGCAATGATACTGAGCGCCGCTTTCATGAACAGCGGGAATTATGGCGTACCGGTGGTATTATTTGCTTTCGGCTCGGAAGCTTTTGATTATGGAGTTATCATGATGGTATTTCAGTCGATCCTGATGAACTCCATCGGCATTTTCTTCGCTTCAATAGGCGGTGAAGCGAAGGCAACGTGGCGCGATTCCATGCAGCGGGTCATTCGAATGCCATTGATCTATGCCGCCATCCTTGGTGTCATTTTTCAATATACGTCGATTAACCTGTCAGACTCCATGATGCAGGGGGTTGATTTGATAGCAGACGCTTCCATTCCTGTAGTGATGCTTGTTCTCGGCATGCAGTTGGCAATGATTGTTCGCAAGCGCGTTGCCTACCGCTATGTTACAGCAGCTACACTTATCCGAATGGTTTTCTCTCCTATAATAGCGGTCGTTATTTTGTTGTTCCTTCCTGTCGATAACTTGCTGAAAGCTGTGCTTATTATCCAAGCGGCAATGCCTGGTTCAGCAAATACAACCATGTTTGCTGTACAGTTTGGAACAGAGCCTGATCTCGTTTCTTTTACAACACTGGCTACAACTTTATTAAGCTTATTGACTATTCCGATCGTACTTTATTTAGTCATGACGTAATCTGTATTTCCTGCTAGTTTTTTGTTCGTCTGAATGGTATTTTGTTTAGTTTTCTAGTATACTGTAATTTCATGACCTTGAAGGAGATACTCAAGGATTTCTTGTTTTTATACATACAGACTCTAAAGAATTACTCAATAGAAGAATGTAGACTGAAGCAGTTAGGACGTGTTACTCGTGTCGACAGAACTTTTTATCACAACGGACTTTCAACGCCGGTGGGTCAATGAATTGACCGAGGCAGGTCCGTTTTTCAGCAGCTTTTCAGAGCAGTCTGACAGACAATCCAAATTCCCAAAAGAGAATATACAAAAACTTGTTGAAATGGGCTATACTTCGTTAATCTTACCCAAGCAGTTCGGCGGAGCCGGAATCAAGGTAACGGATATGGTGCTCTTCCAAGAGACAATTGCCCGGTTTGACAGCTCGACAGCTCTTGCAATCGGCTGGCATCAGGCAACCGCCGGTGAAATTTTCGAGAAAACCATCTGGTCTGCTGAACAATTAACACACTTCAGCGAAGCCATCCAAAATGGAGCATTGGTCAACCGTTCAGCTACTGAAGTCCAGAGCGGCAGCCCTACTCGCGGCGGTCGGCCGCAAACAGAAGCGGTACGTTTCGAAAATGGCTGGATCATAACTGGCGAAAAGACCTTCACTACTATGGCTCCTGTTCTCACCCATTTTCTTGTTTCAGCCTGGGTGGAAGAAAAACAGCGAGTTGGATTCTTTTTGATCCCGCGTGAAGCAGACGGACTTTCTATTAAAGAGACCTGGCATACGATTTCGATGCGCGGGACAGAAAGCCAAACATTAGTATTGGAACAAGTGAAAGTTCAGGATCAACAGCTAGTTGAATTGAATGAACTGCGCCCAGGCAGCAAACAAAATGGCTGGCTGCTGCATATACCGGCCTGTTATCTCGGTATTGCACAGGCAGCACGGGATTATGCTGTCCATTTTGCTTCAACATACCAGCCTAACAGCATGAATGAACCGATTGCTTCGCTGTTTAATATTCAGACACAAATCGGCAAAATGGATTTAGAATTGATTAAAGCGCGTCATTTACTTTATGACATTGCTGGGATTTATGATAATCCCGAACGCCGTATTCATTTACAGAACGAACTAGGAGTCGCTAAGTCGATTGTCACGAACAGCGCAATTGAAATAGTCAATCTTGCAATGCGGATTGTAGGCGCAAAAAGTTTGGAACTTTCCAACCCCCTTCAACGCCATTACCGCGATGTGCGCGCCGGCCTTCATAACCCGCCGATGGATGATATGACTATCACAAAATTGGCTCAAGCCGCAATCAGCGGACAGCAATGAGTAAACGCGTACTCGTCAGCGGCTATAAAGCACATGAATTAGGGATTTTTAATGAGCAGCATCCCGGCATTGCGATCATAAAAAAAGCACTGACAGATCGACTTCTCTCCTTGCTCGATCAGGGATTAGAATGGGTGATCGTCAGCGGCCAGCTTGGAGTCGAGACTTGGGCGGTCGAGTGTGTATGGGAACTGCAAGAAGACTATCCGGAGCTGCAATATGCGGTCATCACTCCATTCCTGGATCAGCAGGCTAACTGGAATGACGAGAAGAAAGAAATGTATGAACAGATTATCGCGATGTCAGACTACTCTGTGAGTCTGACAAACAAACCGTATGAGGCGCCCTGGCAATTTGTAGAAAAGAATAAATTTCTTCTGCGTAACTCAGATGCGCTGCTCCTTGTATACGATGAAGAAAATGAAGGTTCTCCAAAATTCATTAAGCAGATGGCCACACAGCTGGCAGAAACGACTGAATATGAACTTTTGACTATTACTGCTGACGATTTGCAGCTTATTGCGGAAGATTTGCAGCGTGAAAAATGGGAATAAAGAAAGCGAACGCCAATGTGTAACAAAGGCAGTTCGCTTTTTTCTATTATTTTATGATTTTCAATACTTGTTTAAACCCACTTGTGCCTGCTTGACCTACCAGTTCATAAAGGGCTGTTTCCACGCAAGTAGCTGCGATGCCGAGACCTTTCATTTTCTGCAGACCGATTTGTTTATTCGCTTCGGTCCGTGAAGTGACAGCGTCTTCAATGACTTCAACTTCATATCCCTGTTTCACTAAATCCGCCGCAGTCATATAGACACAAATATGTGTTTCAATTCCCGCAATAAGAACTTGTTTCCTGCCTGTAGCTTTCAGCTGTTTCATGAATTCTTCATTGCCGGCTGCACTGAAAGTCATTTTGGCAATCGGCTCCTGCCCTTTCAACAAACTCGATAAAGATTCTGTAGTGGGTCCCAGCCCGTCAGGATATTGCTCCAGCCAGAGGATTGGAATGTCTAAAACATGCAATCCTTTTATCACTTTTTCAAGATTTTCGTGCAGTTTTTCACTTTCATTCACTATTTGGGCAAGTTTTCCTTGCACATCCACGAGTACAAAAACGGTTTGATCTTTCTGCAACATATCTATTCTCCCCCTTCTTCTACTATTGCCGATAGTATAACATATTTACAGATTTATTAGAAAAAATCTGGAACACCGGCTTTGAATATAACTGAAAAACCGTCACAGAAAGTCGGTTGACTCTCCGTGACGGTATATCTTTAGTTTTGTACAGTTGCTTCTTGTTTCGCTTTTTCTTTCGCCTCAATACGGCGTGCGTGCAATATCGGCTCTGTGTAGCCGCTCGGCTGTTCAGCGCCTTTGAATACCAGATCACAAGCTGCCTGGAATGCAACAGAGTCGCCGTAATTTGGAGCCATTGGCTGATATAATTCATCTCCGGCATTTTGCTCATCCACCACTTTTGCCATGCGTTCCATAGTTTCCTGTACCTGCTCTTTTGTACAGATACCGTGACGCAGCCAGTTTGCAATATGCTGGCTTGAAATACGCAATGTTGCGCGGTCTTCCATCAAACCGACATCATTGATATCCGGAACTTTTGAACACCCAACCCCCTGATCAATCCAGCGGACCACATAGCCAAGAATTCCCTGCGCATTATTATCCAGTTCAGACTGAATTTCTTCAGCAGGCCAATCAGAGTTTGGAGCCAGCGGAATTTCAAGAATACCGTCCTGATAATCAATCGAGCTGTCGACACCCGCCTGCACTTCTTTCACATTCACCTCATGATAATGCAGTGCGTGCAAAATAGCTGCTGTAGGTGAAGGCACCCATGCTGTGCTGGCGCCCGCTTTCGGATGAGCGATTTTCTGTTCCAGCATCGCAGCCATCATATCAGGCATTGCCCACATTCCTTTACCGATCTGCGCATGTCCTGGAAGTCCTGCTTGAATTCCTACTGCAACGTTTGAAGATTCATAGGAAGCAAGCCATTTAGAGGCTTTCATATCATTTTTGCGGATCACAGGGCCGGCTTCCATCGACGTATGGATTTCATCTCCCGTACGGTCTAGGAATCCCGTGTTGATGAAGGCAATTCGCTCTTTCACTTCATTGATTGCAGATTTCAAGTTCAACGACATTCTGCGTTCTTCATCCATTAGACCAATTTTTAATGTATTGCGTTCTAATTTCAGCACATCTTCAATACGGTCGAAAAGTTTATTCGCAAATGCAGCTTCTTCCGGACTGTGCATTTTCGGTTTAACGATATAGATTGAACCGTGACGGGAGTTCTTGAATTCCGTGTCTTCTTTCAAATTATGTGTGGCAATCAGTGAAGTGATGACACCGTCCAGGATCCCTTCCGGTACTTCATTGCCGTGTTCATCAAGGATTGCGTTATTTGTCATCAAGTGACCAACATTGCGTACGAACATTAATGAACGGCCATGCAATGACAGTTCTTTGCCGTCCGCCGTTTTATACGTACGGTCAGGATTCATTCTTCTCGTAACCGTTTTGCTGCCGCGCTGGAAAGAAGCTTCCAAGTCACCTTTCATCAGACCCAGCCAGTTGCGGTAAACGCCGACTTTATCTTCAGCATCCACTGCAGCGATAGAGTCTTCGCAGTCCATTAATGTAGAAAGCGCCGCTTCCATAATCAGATCTTTTACGCCCGCTGCGTCGTCTTTTCCGATCGGATGGCCGCGGTCAATCGCAATTTCGATATGCAAGCCGTTATTTATCAGCAATACAGCGGACAGAGCGTCTTCCGTACCATTGTAACCGGCAAATTGAGAAGTGTCTTGTAAAGTTGTTTGATTGCCATTCTGCAGTGTGACTTCTAGCTTGCCGTCTGCTACTGTATACGCTGCCGCATCAGCATGAGACCCTTCAGACAGAGGAGCTGCCTGATCCAGCAGGTTTTTAGCGAAATCGATTACTTTCTGACCGCGGATCGGATTGTACTGCACCCCTGCTTCTGCGCCGCCTTCGTCACTGATGACGTCTGTTCCGTATAATGCATCATACAAACTTCCCCATCTTGCATTGGCTGCGTTCAGAGCATAGCGTGCATTATCGACAGGTACTACCAGCTGGGAGCCTGCCTGTACTGCAATTTCTTCATCTACATTCGAAGTCGTTACCTGGAAGTCTTCTGCAATCGGTTCTAAATAGCCGATTTCTTTAAGAAAATCTTTATATTGATTTGGATCAATTTTTCCGTTATTTTTCTGATGCCATTCATTAATTTTCTTCTGCAGGTCAAGACGTTTTTCCAGCAGCGCTTTGTTTTCAGGAGCAAGTTCATGAATAAGTGAATCAAAGTCTGACCAAAATTGATTTTTTTGGATTTCTAAGCCTGATAGAACTTCATCATTAATGAAGTTATACAGCTCGTTTGCAACTTGCAGTTTACCAACTTTTTCATAGTTTGTCATGGAATAAATCCACCCCTTAAGATTTTTTGCCGCTCTGTTGTATAACATACGGCATCGAACACGATTCTTCAGCATTGATCATAGTTGCCCCCACAGCCATTGATCAAGAAAGCGACTTGTAATTGACGATTCATGTCCTAATTTGAAGTCGTGTTAGTACTTATCATACCTAAAGTCTAGATAACTTTCAACTGAATTGTGAAAATTTCAACACTATCTAATTCAGCCGTCAATCTATTGTTTTTCAAACAGTTATATAACAGTTCATTTCTCCTTCCTCCATGACTATTTAACAATTTGACGAGTCAATATACTTTACTGTAAGGCGTAAAATTAATAAGTTATAATGAGTCAGATCTATTTGACACTACAATCCCCTTGTGATAGTTTTAGAGACAATCATCTGAATTGAATAGTTTGAAAATAGGTGAAATGAAAGAATGAGTCATGTCTTTCACTTCTTAAAAGGGAATCCTTTTCTTGGAGCGGTCCCGCCACTGTGAAGACGCCTTTGCGTCCAGCCAGATACCTGCCTGTTTTCATAACGCTTAATCCTACGGTGAATAGGGAGGTGTTAGACACACGCAAATTGTAATGCATGCTTATTTACGCATGTATATTTACACATACGCGCATCTCTAACATACTTCGTTAGAGATGCTTTTTTATTGAAAAAATGTAAGGGGGAAATGAAAAATGGTAAAAAGCAGTATACTGGGTTATCCCGTTATCGGAGAAAATCGTGAATGGAAAAGGGCACTTGAAGCCTTCTGGTCGAAGAAAATTACAGAAGAGGAACTACTTCAGACAACTAAAGAGATCCGGCTGCATAACTTGAAAAAGCAGAAAGAAGCAGGAGTGGAACAGATTCCGGTAGGTGATTTCACATTGTACGACCGCGTACTAGACACTTCCGCAATGTTCGGAATCATTCCTTCCCGTTATCAGTGGAAAGGCGGTCCGGTTTCGACTGCACAATATTTTTCGATGGCACGCGGAAATGACGATGCAGTTGCATCGGAAATGACCAAATGGTTCAATACGAATTATCACTATATCGTACCGGAATATGAAGGCCAGCGTTTTCAGCTGACGGAGAACAAACCTTTGGCTGCCTATCGCGAAGCAAAGCAAGAACTCAATATTGAAGGGAAGCCTGTACTTCTCGGTCCTTATACGCTGCTGAAATTATCAAAAGGCTATGAAGACAAAGACGTTCCGGCGATCATTCTTCAGCTGATCCCCCTCTATCAGCAGATACTTCAGGAACTGCAGGAGGAGGGCGTAAAGTGGGTTCAGATCGATGAACCCATTCTTTGTACTTCCATCTCTGCAGATGAAATGAAAGCTGTAACAGAAATCTATCTTCAGCTGACGAAAAATATCGACAGTCTCAATATTATGCTGCAGACGTATTTCGACTCTGTTGAACATTACGGAGAAACAATTGCCCTGCCCGTTGCAGGAATCGGTCTTGATTTCGTACACGGCGGTAAAAAGAACCTTGAAAACTTGACAACCCACGGCTTCCCCGGCGATAAAATCTTAGGTGCGGGCATAGTGGACGGACGAAACATCTGGCGCTCTGATTTAGATGTTAAACTATCCCTTCTTCAGACAATCAAGCAGTATACAAGCGCAGAAAAACTATGGATTCAACCGTCATGCAGCCTCCTACATGTACCTGTAACAATCCGTTCCGAGCAGAAACTGGACTCCGTCATCACCAATGCTCTGGCATTTGCGGATGAGAAAATCAGAGAAATCAACGCTCTTTGCAACGCAGTGCACAAAGGTAAAGAAACAGCGGCAGACTTTGCTGACAGCGAAAGAGCATTGACTGCATTCAATGAACTGTCTGCCCGCAAGCGCCTAGATATACGCGAAGCTTCATCAGGCAGTATACTATCAGACAGCAAACGCAATCTACCGTTCGCAGAGCGTAAAGCAAAGCAGCATGAAAAATTTCAACTGCCTTTACTTCCCACTACTACAATTGGAAGTTTCCCGCAAACACCGGAAGTGCGCAGGACACGTACAAAATGGCGCAAAGGTGAAATCACAGATCAGCAGTATAAGGATTTCGTCAATGCAGAAATCAGTGAATGGATTAAAATTCAGGAAGAGCTGGGTCTGGACGTCCTGGTACACGGTGAATTCGAACGTACCGATATGGTTGAATATTTCGGCGAGAAACTGGATGGTTTTGTCTTTACTGAGAAAGCGTGGGTTCAGTCTTATGGATCGCGCTGCGTCAAGCCTCCCATCATTTATGGAGACGTTGCTTTCACAAAGCCGATGACTGTTGAGGAATCCGTCTATGCAAAGTCGCTGACGGATCATGAAGTAAAAGGAATGCTGACAGGTCCAGTCACTATTCTGAACTGGTCTTTCGTAAGAGATGACCTGCCAAGAGAAGAAGTCACAAATCAAATTGCTCTGGCACTTCGCAAAGAGATCGAATCACTTGAAGCAGCCGGTATTCATATGATCCAAGTAGACGAGCCCGCACTGCGTGAAGGACTTCCATTGAAGAAAACAGAATGGGATCACTACTTAAATTGGGCAGTGAATGCATTCCGGGTTGCGACTGCCTCGGTAGAAGACACGACGCAAATCCATACGCATATGTGCTATTGTGACTTCAACCACTTTATCGATGCAATCAGTGCACTGGATGCAGATGTTATTTCCATTGAAACGTCACGCAGCCACGGTGATCTGGTCGAGTCGTTCAATGAATATCACTATGATAAAGGAATTGGTCTCGGCGTCTATGATATCCACAGCCCTCGTGTGCCGGCAATAGAAGAAATGACAGCAATCATCGACAAAGGATTGGAAGTACTGGATCCTTCACAGTTCTGGATTAATCCGGACTGCGGTTTAAAGACAAGAAAGCGCGAAGAAACAATCGCAGCTCTAGAACATATGGTTAAAGCAACAGAGCAGGCACGTGAGCGTTTAGGCGTTACCGCAACAAAATGACTAAAAGAGCAGACCCGTAAATCAGGTCTGCTCTTTTTATTTTATAAAACCATTGCGGCAATGACACCAAAAATAACTAATGGAATATTGAAGTGCAGGAATGTCGGTACACATGTATCCCAAATATGATGATGCTTGCCGTCTGCATTCAGACCCGATGTCGGTCCAAGCGTACTGTCTGATGCCGGAGATCCAGCATCGCCCAGTGCTCCTGCTGTACCGATTAAAGCGGCTGTAGCAAGAGGCGAGAATCCGACCGCCATACAGATTGGAACAAAAAGTGCGGCAATAATCGGAATCGTCCCGAATGAAGAACCGATCCCCATTGTGATCAAGAGACCAACCATCAGCATGATAAAGGCGATCATCATTTTATTGTCACCCAGTATTCCTGTAGCTGAATCGACAAGACTTTCTACAGCTCCTGTCTCTTTCAGTACAGTAGCATAACCAGAAGCAATCAGCATGACGAAAGCAATCATACCCATCATCGCGATGCCGTCATTTACGACCTTTTCCCCGTCTTTAAATGGAATAACAGTCAGGACGAACATCAGGAAGATCCCCGCCAGCGCACCAAGTATCAACGAATCAGTAGTCAGCTGGACAACCAGCGCGGCAATAATTGAAACGATTGTAAAGCCATGGCGGATATTAAATTTCAAGTCAATATTTTCTGCTTCTTCTTCTCTCAGAATATTGATTTTCTCTGCATCATCATCTGCATATTCACGCGGCTTACGATAGGAAATGAATACAGCAACCAATAGTCCGACAATCATACCGCTGCCTGGAATCAACATAGCCAAGTTAGCTTCGGAAAGAGTAATATTCATTCCGCTTGCAACCATTTCATCAACAATAATTCCTTTGAAGATCAAACCGAATCCCGCAGGAATCATAATATACGGCGTTTTCAATCCGAAAGTAAGCGCTGTCGCAACACCTCTGCGGTCAATTTTCATTTTATCAAATAAATGCAGCATTGGCGGAATTAAAATGGGAATAAATGCAATGTGAATCGGTACTAAATTTTGTGAGAAACAGGCAACGAGAGCAATTGTTAATAATAAAATAATCCGCTTGCCTCTTAATATTCTCACTAAATTCTTCACTAAAAATCCTGCAATTCCTGACATGCCGATCATTACGGCAAACATCCCGAGCAAAATATAGCTTAACGCGGTATTCGCCTGTCCGCCCATTCCTGAAACGAGCATGGACGTGGCATCTGATAAAGAAAGCCCTTCCATCAGACCCGCCACTCCTGCAGCCACTAAAATAGCGAAAATTACATTCACTCGGAATAAACTTAGTACTGCCATTATAACGACGGATACTACAACTGTATTAAATAACATTTTCTCATCTCCATGTCTTCTATCTGCGCCCTTGAAGCAAGCGCTTACAACAACCTGCGAATAACATCCAGCTGCAGCCGGACGGAAATAATCGCCGCCGGCATTAGACTGGATATGTCATTCTTGCATTACAATATTATATTAGCAGTAAGATTATGCTTGTTTCGGCAGAGATTGATCCGCAAATGCTTTCCAGTCCATCTCAAGCAGCCATGCAGCAGCAGCTTCGATATCCTTAGAGAAAATGCGATCTTTTTTAATGCTTGGTACAACAGTACGAGCTTCTTCATAGAACTTCTTCGTAAAGTCAGCCAGTTTTTCAGCTCCTCTGTATTCTGCAGCCTGCATTGCACAGATCAATTCAATCGCCAGTACTCTGCGCGCATTCTGAATGATTTGGTACGCATGGCGAGAACCGATAGTCCCCATGCTGACGTGATCTTCCTGGTTGGCAGAAGACGGAATCGAGTCAACACTTGCCGGGTGAGCCAGCGTTTTATTCTCTGAAACTAATGATGCTGCAGCATATTGCATAATCATCGCTCCGGACTGTAAGCCGGGTTCTGGGCTCAGGAATGGCGGCAAATCGTTCAGCTGCGGATTGACAAGACGCTCAACCCGACGCTCTGAAATATTCGCAAACTCTGCCATGGCAACTTTCAGGAAGTCCATAGCAAATGCGATCGGCTGGCCGTGGAAGTTGCCGCCTGAGATAACCTTTTCACCTTCATCAAAAATTAACGGATTATCAGTTGCCGCGTTCATTTCGATTTCCAGCTTTTCTCTTACATAATCAAGAACCTGCCAAGACGCCCCGTGAACTTGAGGAATACAGCGTAATGAATACGCATCCTGCACACGAAGTTCCCCTTGTCTTGTTGTCAACTGGCTGCCGATGAACATACGGCGCATACGCTCCGCTACTTCTGTCTGCTGGCGGTAGCCGCGTGCTTCGTGAACATCCGCATCGAAAGCATCCACGATTCCGCGCAAACTTTCCAATGTCAATGTAGAGATTGCTTCTGTTTGATAAGCAAGCTGTTCCGACTCGATGTAATTGACCAGTCCCATTGCGGTCATCGCCTGCGTTCCGTTGATCAGCGCCAAGCCTTCTTTCGCTTTCAATTTAACTGGCTCGATACCTTCCTGAGTCATTGCTTTCATGGATTCCATACGCTCGCCTTTATAGAATACTTCTCCTTCTCCCATCAAAACAAGTGCTAAATGTGACAGAGGAGCCAAGTCTCCGCTTGCGCCGAGTGACCCTTGCTGCGGGATAACCGCATGAATGCCGGCATTGACAAGATCCAGCAGACGTTCGATTACGACAGGGCGAATTCCTGAAAATCCTTTTAAAAGAGCATTTGCACGAAGCAGTGTCATCCCGCGGGATACCATTTCAGGAAACGGTTCGCCGATTCCGCATGCATGCGAATGAATTAAATTTAATTGAAGCTCTTCCGTATTTTCCGGTTCAATGAGCACATCACTGAATTTACCGAATCCTGTTGTGATACCGTAAACAACTTTACCTTCTGCCACAATCTTTTCTACTGCTTCGCGGCTTTTCTGAACCGCTTTCATACTTTCTTCTGAAGCCTTTACCTGCACTCCATTTACCAATACTTCTCTTGCCTCTTCAATTGTTAGTGTACGTCCAGTTAATTCGATCATTTACATTTCCTCCTTGATGTCATTTGCTCCAGTTGCATACATCTCATGAAGTAAGAAACCTTTTTGAGCAGGCAAAAAGAGGCTATATCGACAGACGGATCCCTAAAGGGGTACCGCGCATGTCAAATATAGCCTCCTTATTGTCTAAATAACTATAGGCTTATTTCTTATTTACATGTGATTGATCCCTAAACCAATTGCCTCATGTTCGAAACCGCGAACCGGTGCTCCGATTGTACCGTAAACTGCCACGGCAATCCATTCGCCTTCTGCTTCATGTTCGAAAGGCGTGCCCCGGACAATCGCAAAGCGGAGACCAGCAGTACGCAGCATGCCGCCTAATTCCACCTGGCCGCGCGTTACGCCGTGCATGGCTTCAATAATCGCGTGATACAGTGAGTGCATTTCACGATAGACATCCTGGTCTACAATTCCTTGCCGTTTTGCCAGGGTTTCGATGGCCGCTACAATCTTTTGAAACTCCATCGATCCTACTTTACCCTTACCATAACGCCACCCCAGCTGCTGTAGTTCATTCTCAATTCTTTGATCTTCTGCTTCACTCTCTGAGAACGTATACAAAACTGCCTGGCGTCCAATCCTTGTATCAAGCTTTTCCATGTTGTACCTTCTTCTTCAGATGTACTCACATCTAATTTTCACTACTGACTGACTCTATTATTGCAGATGTATTACAGTTGGTCAATACATGCACGAAAATAATTAAAGCGCTTTCTTTGTCACTGCGTTTGGAGCAGCTGCTCCAAACGCAATATTAATCAAACTGGCGCGACAGATTTGCCATTTCAATTGCCGAAACGGCTGCATCCCATCCTTTATTTCCAGCCTTTGTGCCCGCGCGCTCAATGGACTGCTCAATCGTATCTGTCGTCAATACACCGAAGATGACAGGTACTCCCGACTGAAGACCTGCCTGCGAAACTCCTTTTGCCGCTTCATTACAGACGTAGTCAAAATGAGGCGTTGCGCCGCGAATAACAGTGCCCAGCGTAATTACTGCATCGTATTTCTTGGAATCCGCCATTTTTTTCGCAATGAACGGGATTTCAAAAGCCCCCGGCACCCACGCAATGTCCACATCCGATTCAGCTACGCCATGTCTCTTGAATGCATCCTGTGCTGCCGAAAGTAATTTCCCTGTGATAAATTCATTGAAACGCCCTACAACAATACCCACTTTTAACCCTGTACCTGTTAAATGACCTTCAAATAATTTCCCCATTGTCATCTCTCCTTAGATCGTTAATAAATGCCCGAGTTTTTCTGCTTTTGTCTGCAGATATTTTTCGTTTTCTATTTTCATCGGCAATTGAATCGGCATGCGTTCAACAACTTCCAATTCATAGCCTTTCAAACCCGCTATTTTCTTTGGATTATTGGTCAGCAAACGCATTTGTCTGATACCAAGTTCGCGCAGTATTTGTGCTCCTATACCGTAGTCACGCAAGTCTGCCGCAAAGCCTAATTTTTCATTGGCTTCTACTGTGTCGTATCCCTGCTCTTGCAGTTCATAGGCTTTGAGTTTGTTGATGAGGCCGATGCCTCTGCCTTCCTGACGCATATACAGCAGCACGCCGCGGCCTTCCTGCTCAATCTGCGCTAATGCGGCATGTAATTGAGGTCCGCAGTCACAGCGGCAGGATCCGAATACGTCTCCCGTCAGACATTCGGAATGAACACGTACCAAGACCGGCTCGTTCGTTGTCATATCGCCTTTAACCAATGCCACATGCTCTTTACCGGTAAGCGCCTCGGTATAACCGATCATGCGAAACTCCCCAAAATCAGTAGGCAGCTTGATTTCCGCTTCCCTTACAATTAATTGCTCCTGCTGCAGGCGATAACGAATCAAATCCTGGATCGTAATCAGCTTTAAATTCAGCTCTTCCGACATCTTCCGCAATTCCGGTACGCGCGCCATCGTGCCGTCGTCATTCATAATTTCGCAGATGACGCCTGCGGGTGAACTGCCGGCAAGCCTAGCCAAGTCTACTGCAGCTTCCGTATGTCCTGTACGTTCCAGAACCCCTCCAGATTTCGCAACTAGCGGAAAAATATGACCCGGCCGTTTGAATTCATTCGCAGCTGCAGCAGGCTCCATCATCTTGACAATTGTATCTGCACGTTCAAATGCACTGATTCCAGTATGTGTGGTGATATGGTCGACACTGATAGTAAATGCAGTGCCATGTGTATCAGTGTTATGATCTGTCATCATCTGCAATCCAAGCTGCTGTGCTTTCTCCTCCATAATCGGCACACAGATCAAACCGCGTCCTTTCGCTGCCATAAAATTAATAATTTCAGGTGTGATCTGATCGGCCAGCGCGACAAAGTCTCCTTCATTCTCACGGTCTTCATCATCTACTACGATGACGACTTTGCCCTGTTTTAAATCTTCCAGTGCTTCTTCGATTGTATGAAACATTTAATTTCTCCTCCTCATTCACTCACAAGAATCCATGCTGCCTCAAATAATCTTCAGACATTGTTTCTTTTTTACCGACACCCCGGTTCAGCATATTTTCCACATATTTTGCGAGCATATCACATTCAAAATTGACCGTTTCACCTATTCGCTTATTGGCGAGAACGGTCATTTCCTGTGAATGCGGAATGAGCGAAATGGTGATATCTGTTTGATTTACTTCAAAGATCGTCAATGATGTTCCGTCTAATGAAATCGAGCCTTTGTTAAGCAAATAAGGTTCATATTTTTCGGGCAATGCAAGCCTGATATAAAGGGCATTATCGACAGTTCTCTTCTCACGTATCACAGCTACTCCGTCTATATGGCCGGTGACAAAATGACCGCCAAATCGTCCGTTTGCAGCAAGTGCACGTTCTAAATTCACTCTGCTCCCGGCTGTCAGCTGGCACAGAGATGTAGACGATACGGTTTCCGGCATCACATCAGCCGAAAACTGACTGCCTGTAAACTCTGTTACCGTCAGACAGACACCGTTTACCGCGATGCTGTCACCGAGATGAACATCTGTCAGTACTTTCGAGGCAGCAATTGTCAGAGTCATCGATTGGGAATCGGGACGTACGCTTTTGACTGAACCAATTTCTTCAATAATTCCTGTAAACACTGCTCAATCCACCACTTTCGGTATGGCTGTTATTTTGATATCGGGACCGATTAGTTCCACGCTTTCGAAAATCAGGTTGAGAGCTTCATTCATCATACGCGGATTCAACCCGCTGACCGGTGTCAGCGAATCCCGGCCACCAAGCAATTTAGGCGCCATATAACAAATCACTTTCTGTACAGCGCGTGCTTTGACAAAGGAAGCATTGACCGCTGCACCGCCTTCAACTAACAGTGTCATGACATCCCGCAAGCCAAGCTCCAAGAGAATTTCTCCGATGACAAGATCAGTTTTGAGCATACGGATCACTTGAACATGAGGCTGTGTAAATAAATTTTCACGCTGCGGATCTGCATCTTTTCCGCAAAAAATCCATGTGGAAGTCTCACTGTTTTGAATCACCTGACTGTGTTCTGGTGTTCGCAGCCAGGTATCTAAAATAACTCGAATAGGATGTTTTCCACCTTGGGGCAGTCTGGTGGTGAGAAGAGGGTTATCATGAAGTATAGTTTGAACGCCTACTAAAATCGCATCTTGGGAATGACGAAGCAGATGGACATCGAGCCTTGCCTGCTCACTCGTCACCCATTTACTGTCTCCTGCAGAAGTTGCAATTTTACCGTCAATTGTCATCGCTGTTTTCATTGTCACATGAGGTGTTTTTGTTCGAATAAAATGAAAAAATGATTCATACAGTTTCTGTGCCTGTTTGCTGCACAGGCCATCCTGTACCTGTATACCCGCGGCTCGCAGACGTTCCATGCCTTTGCCTGCTACCAGCGGATTAGGATCCGAAATCGCGACAAATACACGTAAGACACCTGCTTGGATTATTGCATCTGCACACGGAGAGGTTCTGCCGGTATGGGAACACGGCTCCAGCGTGACATACAAATCAGCACCTTTCGCTTTTTCGCCCGCCATATCCAGCGCAATACGTTCTGCATGACTTTCACCTGCCTGCATATGCGCACCCATCCCGATCACTCGGCCGTCTTTCACCAAAACAGCACCGACCGGCGGATTGGGAGACGTCTGACCTGCAACATTTTCTGCAAGCTTCAGCGCCATTTCCATAAAGTCTTGATTCACTGCAACACACTCCAACTTGCTGTATTCCTCTGTGACATTATCAATGAAAAAAACCCCGCAGAGTAAAAATGCGGGGCTTGTGACCATGACAAAATAAGCGTTATAAATGACAAATTTAAAAAACGCACTGTTCCTTCTCTCATCCAGACTGTAACTGTCGGCTTTGGAGTTTCACCAAATCCACCTTCTGCTTAATAGCATCCGGGTCACGGACTAAGAGCTCGTAAGCTCATCACCGTCGGTAGGGACTTCCACCCTGCCCCGAAGGAAACTTATTCGATTACCTACGAGTCTAGCATACCCAATTAAGAAAAGACAATATCTGAATACTTATTCAGTTGAAAATACCTAGTGCACAGTTCTTTTCGCAGAGCAGTGAGATAGAAAAAACTTCTCTTATGCCGATAAGGCAAGAGAAGTCTTCAAATCGAAATTAAAATGTCAGCAAAATCATCATCGCAAACAGCAGTGTCATATAATTTACTGAATATAAAAACATAACATTTGCCCATCGGTAATTATCTTTTGCATAAAATCCATAAATACTGGCACCGATATACCCGAGATTCATCAAGGTGGCAACCACAAGGAAAGCTGTCCCGAACATTGGCAGTAAAAACGGCAGCGGCAGCAGGCACAGTACGTAATTCAGCATCTGACGCTTAGTAAAATCAAAGCCTTTGACGACTGGAAGCATCGCCACATTTGCCGCTTTATAATCATCGTATTTCTTCATCGCAATTGCAAAAGTATGAGGCATTTGCCAAATAAATAAAATAGCGAACAGTACGATCGGCACAATATGATTGGCGGGCATGATTGCAGCCCAGCCGATTAAAGGTGTCACTGCACCTGAAACACTTCCGATTACAGTATTTAATGTATACTTACGTTTAGACCACATCGTATAGGGAATTACATACGTGAACCAGCCGATAAATGCATAAAGTGCTGCTTCAAAAGTCGTGAATAACAACAATAACATACCAATCCCAGATAATATCATTCCGATATTTAATACCGTTTTCAGTTGAAAATTCCCTGTAACTGTCGGCCGCTGCTGCGTTCTTTCCATAAAGGTATCGATGTCTGAATCGTACCAGTTATTCATCACCAGCGCCCCTGCCATCAGGAACGTGCTGCCGATCATCGTCAGCCAGAACATTGTCCAGTTCCCCGCAAGAGTCATTCCAGAAAAATAAAGTGCCAGCCAGAAACCAGCAAAAACCGGTAATACATTCGCGATAAGGACAGGTCCTTTAATCAATGATTTAATATCTGAGAAGAAGGCAGACGCCGAGCGGCTGTGTGTATCAGACGATACAATATGGGCTTCTTTCGTCATAAGATCCGTTCTCCTTTTCTGCTTATGTTTCACAATTAATGATAAGTTGATTACTGTATACTTCTAACTATATCATTTTCTTAAAAGTAAAATCAAAAAAACTCGATATTTTTTACAAAGTGTTACAAATCTTTGTCCACACCGAAAAAGACAGGAAAGTGTATGTAAACACCTTCCTGTTTTTCTATTCGCTTTTAGCTGAAACGCCTGCGCTTTCAAAAGTGGCCATTTCATTCACCATACGCACAGCAGACTGGATCACTCCAAAGGCAACCGCTGCTCCAGTTCCTTCTCCAAGACGCATGCTCAGTGATACAATCGGCTCTTTCCCCAGATAGCTATATGCTTTTTGATGTCCCGGTTCCATCGATTGATGACCCAGCAGCATATAATTCACTGTTCCTTTTCCAAGCCGCTCTGCTACACAGGCTGCAGCTGTAGAAATAAAACCGTCCAGAATAATCGGCACGCGATTTGTTGCTGCCGCCAGCATCGCCCCTGCCATTGCAGCTAATTCCAAACCGCCGACCTTCTGCAAAATATCATAGCCGTCTTCCGCATCAGGCTGATGAAAATCCAAAGCTCTTTTCACGACATCAATTTTATGAACATGCTGTTCAGATGAAATACCTGTTCCGAATCCCACCAGTTCTGCAGGATCCAAACCGGTAACTGCTGCTGCTACTGCACTGCTCGCTGTCGTATTCCCGATTCCGACTTCACCGACCGCCAAACAGTCGACACCTTTCTCAAATAAAGCCACCGCTTCTTCGTAGCCAGTCTGAACCGCGCGCAAGGCTTCTTCAGCCGTCATAGCTGCTTCTTTTGCGAAATTCCGAGTACTTTCACGTATTTTCCGGTTCTTCACCGGCTCTTCGAATTCCCCGCCTTTTACTCCTACATCAACCAATGAAAATTCCGCTTGCTGCTGTCTTCCGAACACATTGATCGCGGCACCGCCCTGTGCCATATTACTGACCATTTGACGGGTTACTTCTTGTGGAAATGCTGATATCCCTTCCTCTGTCACTCCGTGGTCTGCAGCGAATACCAGAATACCGAGCTTTTCCAGATGCGGCATAAACTGTCCCTGCATTTCAGCTATCTGGACAGCTATCTCTTCTAATTTACCTAAGCTGCCGACAGGCTTCGTCAACGTGTCTATATAAGCTTTGGCTTCTGCACCAGCCCGCTGATCCAGGGCGGGTATTGTATAATTGTACACTTCAATTCCTTCTTTCACTTCATTAATTAGATAAATGCATTTTCATTCATATGTACAGTATATCACTAGAATCAAAGAGTTTGATATCAGCTTTGCTTGTTCTGAGAGAAATTACATGACTCTCTAGTAAATTGAGGCTTCCTGCATGTATACTTAGGAGTGTACAGCATACTTCAGATTGAAAAGTTCCTGACAGGGTATAGAACCCTAAAAGAAAAAGGAGTCGAAAGCACATGATTAGCGAAAAATTAGCACAAGCATTGAACGAACAGATGAACAATGAATTTGCCGCAGCTCAAACGTATTTATCCATGGCATCCTATTGTGAATATCAAAATTACAGCGGTTTTGCCCACTTCTTCCTTCAACAGGTGGAAGAGGAGCGCTTCCATGCCATGAAGATTTATTCTTATTTGAACGACCGCGGCATCCGTGCCATCATTACAGAAATACCGGCGCCTGCTACATCGTTCGATAACTTGGTCCACACGTTCGAAGTGGCATTGAAACAAGAAAAAGAAGTCACGAGATCATTTTACTCAATTATGGATCTGGCATGGGAAGAAAAAGAGCATGCGACAATTTCATTTCTGAACTGGTTCCTGGATGAACAAGTTGAGGAAGAATCAACGTTTGATACACATATCGAATATTTAAAGCGTATCCGCGAAGATAAGAATGCTCTGTTTATTTACGAAAAAGAACTGGCACAGCGTTCTTTTAAAGAAGAATAACCAACAGGCAGGCGAAGGGTCAGTGACCTTCACCTGCCTGTTTTTTTGCAGCGATTTTTTCCAGACAGTGCTGACAGATGCAGTGTTTATGCAGTTCTTGTTCTGGAATATGGAAGAAAACTTCTTCAGGAAATGTTTTAGACGTGCACCAGCAAACTCCTTTTTCTTTTGGCAGTCCATTGCCGCAATGGTTGTCCCCTTTGCAGATGGGACAGACATCCGTTGCACTCATAACCTGTGCTTATCGAGCTCAGCTGTCTGCTTCTTCTCCAGCTTTTCAACTCGTTCTTCCAATTCTTTATTGCGTTTCATGCTTTCCATTGAATATAATCCCGCCAATAAAGCCACCACAAACGTTGCATAATTAAACCACTCCATACAGTCAGCCCCTTTTTACTTTTCTTTTTTCAAAAATGTTTTATACACCTTCTTCAATGTTGCCGGGTTCAGTTCCATCTCATTTTCATACATATATTTAACTGCATATCCCAGTGCGACAGTCATCGAACCCGCGACGCTCGCTGCCACTACCATGCCTGCACCCGGAATCACTTTGACGATTTGGCGGAATGCTGTTTTTCCGATATTGCCAACAACGGTTGCGATAATCAACTCTTTTGCATGATCCTTCGTAATCGGCTTGCCGTACAGCGTCGACAGTTTCAGCATGAGGCCGACCTGTAATGTCGTAAGCGGAACAAAATCGGCTCCGGGGATCGGCACCGCACCGATTGCAGCGGCAGAAGCGCCGGCCGCTAAGATCCAGCGCTTGGCAATCGATGATTTATCCGCCATTTCTGATGCCAGCAGCACATCTTTATTCGTTTCTTTCAATTGCTGCAGAATTTCTTTCTGAAGAAACTCCATCTGTTCCCCTGTTTTAGATGAAACCGGGATAACGGGATAAGCAAACCCAGTATGCTCCAGTATGTAGTTCACTAAACTCGGAATGTCATCTGCGGCATCGATTTTATTGAGGACAAGGATAATTTTCTTGTTAAGCGTCGCAATTTTATTCAGAGATTTCAGTTCGGTATCTGAAAGGACCGTACCCGCTGCATTCAAAAAGAATAAAATGACATCAGCTTCATTGTAGAATTTCAGTGTTTCTTGTGAATGTTCCTGGTAAATATCATCAAGTCCGGGTGTATCGACAAACAGGATATTTTCTCTGTAATAATATTTCTTTACTTCTTTTGTCTCTCCGGGCTGTGCGCCTACTTCCGCCACGTCTTTTTGCATAAGACGATTTAATGTAGAGGACTTTCCTGCATTGACGTCACCGATCATCGCGACTAGGATTTCCTTTTTTAACTGTTCATTAATATCATCCGATTCCTGCTGAAAGATTTTGTCGAACGAGTCATCTGACATAAAATTTGTTACTTTCACACAAACACATCCATTCAACTGATTATTTGTAATATTTAGTTTACTGAGTTGTAGAAAAAGCATCAGTCAAGAAATACAGATGACTGATGCTTTTTCAGTTTGTTTCTTAATAATAAGGTGAAATGAGGATATACACAAGTACACCAGTCAGACTGACATAAAGCCAGATCGGCATAGTCCAGCGCGCAATTTTTCGATGGCGTGCATTTTCCATATTCCATGCTCTTGCGACACTAGTTAGAGCAAGCGGCACAATCGCTGCTGCAAGGACAATATGCGTGATTAAGATGAAATAATAGAATCCTGCCATGAATCCTCCGCCTCCATATGGAGTGGACTCTGATAAAAAGTGATAGGAGACATAGGTCACGAGGAATAGTGCCGTTGTACAGAATGCTGCATAAATAAAGCGTTTATGCACAGTAATATTTTTCTTCAGTATTGCGACTAATGCGCAGACCAGGAAAATAAATGTAAAGCTGTTAAAGATGGCATTCAAAAGAGGCAGTATCGTAATATCAAATGCTGTGAAGTTTTCAACTCCGGGCATTCCCGCCAGCACGCCGATCGCACCAATTAGGATAACTGAAATAATGATGATGGGGGGTTTGTAATTACGTTTTTTGAATGAGCCGTGAATTGTTGTGTGATTGCTGGGATTCATCTATAGACACTCCTAATTCTATATTTATAAACTACCCTACATACTATCATATATAACCTTCCTGCGAAGTTAACTTTGTGTCGATTTTTGAACTTGATTGGATGTTTCTTCATGAAATTCTTCTATAATTTTAATGAACTTGTTAATTGTCGGCGTCAAATACGAATCAGATCTTCGTACAAACACCGTTTTTATGCGGCTGTATTTCGGGGGTAAAGGATACGTATGCACGAGTCCCTGTTCCACAAGATGCGCGACTGTGGACTTCGGCACAAATGTGACACCAAGCCCCGCTGCCACACTGCCAAGAATTGTTTCAAGTGTACCGAATTCCATCATTTTTGTCGGAGTGAACTGTTCATCCGCAAGCCAGAGTTCCAGTCTTTCCCGGTAGCCGCAGCCTTTACTGAAGCACAAAATCGGTTCATCTTTAATATCTTCAAGTGATTGAAAGGGTTTATCAGACAGAAGAACGAGTTCTTCTTCCAGTACATCATGCACCGCCAGATCTGGATGAGCGTGGCCCGCCGAAATAAAAGCACCGTCCAATTGATGATTCAGCACTTTATACTGCAGCTCCTCCGTGACCCCGCTCAATAAAGATAGATCCACCTGTTTGTACTTTTTATTATATCTCGATAGAATTACAGGCAGTTTGATCACCGTTTCGACAGAGCCAATTTCCAGTTTTCCTGAAGGCTCCTTATCATTCTGCACGACTTTTCTCATTTCATTTGTCAAAGACAGAATCTTTTCACTATAAATGAGAAGCCTCTTTCCTTCCGGCGTCAAAATCATTCCGCGGTTATGCCGATTGAATAACGGGGTTTTCAATTCATTTTCCAGTTTCTGAATCCTGGAAGTAATGTTTGACTGTACATAACGAAGCTCTTTTGCAGCTTCCGTAATTGTTCCTTTTTCTGCAACCATCTGGAATATTTCCAAGTCCTTAAACTCCAATTTACTCCCTCATTTCTCTATTATCTCTATGGTATCAAAAAAAATGATAGTACGCATCATTATAATTCGTTTTACATGATGGCAAATCTTTAGTTTACTAGAGTTAGTACTTCGAGGAGGTTTGTTTTAATGAAAAACAGAATTTTATGGGGAGCGTTTCTATGCTTTATCGCCAGTGCGTCTTGGGGTGCGATGTTCCCTGTTGCCAATAGCGCATTTCAAGCCATAGATCCATTTTATTTTACGTTGATCCGCTATGTATCGGTAACTTTTTTACTAGTCATTTTATTGTGGTGGAAAGAAGGAAAGCAGTCATTCCGCATGGAGAAGAGAGGGCTTTCGCTTTGGTTCTTCGGCACAATGGCGTTTGTTGTCTATAACCTTTTCATTTTCTGGGGTGAGGATTTAATGGGCGAGCCAGGGATTATGGTCGCATCTATTTCGGAAGCGATGATGCCGATGATTTCGATTGTCATCGTTTGGTTCGTCAGCCGGCATAAGCCGCATGGTTTCACGCTGGCTTGTGTATTCACTGCATTTATCGGTGTCATGCTGGTTATAACGAAAGGCGATTTGCGCTCGTTCTTGACCGCAACAGATGATATCGTTCCTTCCCTGCTGATCTTTTTAGCGGTAATCGGCTGGGTCATCTACACAATGGGCGGTGACCATTTCAGCGGCTGGTCTGCTCTGCGTTATTCAACACTTAGCTGTCTGCTCGGTACGGCCACTGCCTGTGTCGTGGTGTTTTTCGTTACACTGACAGGTTATATTTCGGTACCGACAGTTGCTGTTTTGCAGACGGTCACCCCACATATGCTGTTCATGATTATTTTTCCGGGGATCATTGCTTTGCTCGGCTGGAATGTCGGCGTGCGGATCTTGTCTCCATTGAACGGATTGCTGTTCATCAACTTCGTGCCTGTGACGACGCTGGTCATTTCATTTGTACAGGGGTATCAACTGACAGTATTTGATTACCTCGGAACCCTCTTCATCATTGCGTCACTGCTCGGCAATAACATCTTTTTACGCCTGCAGCAAAAGCGCAAGGATGAGGCGAAACAATATAAGAATCAGCCTCAGCCGAGTGTGACCGCATAAATAAGCAGGCTTGCTAAACCAATTGGTTTAGCAAGCCTGCTTTTCATTCCACTAGGCACCTGCTTTAAAACTTGAATCGATGAACAATTCGGTTCAGTGCAGCAGCTTGATCTGTAAGTCTTACCGCATCACCGGCCAGCTGATGAATCCCTTCAATCTGTTCATCCATTCCCGCAACGGTTTCAGTAACGCTTTCTGTGAATTGCTCGGAAATAGAGGTGATCTGTTCAATGATCTTTTCAATCTGTTCGCCGTCTTTGATCAGCTCTTCCGCATGTCTGCTGTTACTGCTGACAGCCGATTTCGTTTCGATGACTGCTTCGTTCATTTGATGGATGGACTGTCCTGCTACTTGGACGATTTCGACACCTTCCTGAATCGTATCGGTATTCGACTCCACCTGCTCTACGGCAATTTTCACTTCATGATTCGTCTTCTCTAAAGTCCGGACAACGTCGTTTGCGAAGTCATTCGTTTCTTCCGCAAGCTTACGGACTTCATTGGCAACGACAGAAAATCCGCTGCCTGCATCTCCCGCCCGGGCTGCTTCTATCGAGGCGTTCAATGCCAATAAATTGGTCTGCTCCGCAATTTTTGTGATCAATGAAACTTTTTGGATGACCTGATTAATATCGTCCGCCACTTGCATGATTTTCTGAGAGGACAATTGAACCGCTTCATTAATTTGCTGCATTTTCTGCTCAGATTCCTCGATTGCCTGGCTGCCTTCTTCTGCGGCAGAAGACGCCTCTTCAGATTTGGAAAGAGTTTGCTGTACGCGCGTTTCCATTTCCCGTATCCCCTGCATCATCGTCTGCACCATAGCGTTTGCGGACTGCAGCGAAGAAAGCTGCTGTTCTGTTCCGCTCTGGAAATTTTGCATCGTATCGCCATAGGCAGTAAAGACACCGGATATCCGCTTGGCTTCAGAGGCTTGGTCCTCGCTGATCTGGTCTACGATACTGGATGACTGATCTAGCTCTTTGACAATATTCTTTGTACCGATGACCATTTTATTAATTTCAAATCCAATTTGGTTAAATTCGGATCGAGACCGTTCAGTTACCTCTGCTGTCAGGTCGCCTGCTGAAATCTTTCGCGTTACTGACCGCCATGACCGAATGCCTTTCATGACCATCTTATAGAGAGAAATGGTTGTGACTGCAGAAATAATAAGTGACCCAGCAGTAAAAACCGCTCCCTGATTGAACGGGAGATTGAATAGATAAGCAAGAAACGCCATAACAGCAGCCGGCAGAATTATCGATGCTGTCATTCCGTAAA
>NZ_BRCD01000026.1:0-50011 GCF_023707945.1 Sporosarcina sp. NCCP-2331 | reverse complement strand
GCTTCGGCTGCTGCGGGTTTTTGTTTCTGTTAGAATTATATTAACTTTATTAGTCTGTTTTCAGGTTAGATAATTGGGGATGTGTGCTAACTATGAAAATGGAGTAACTCATTGTAAAAATGTTAGAAATAATTGTTATCAAGCAAAACGAGCGAGACTATTAAAGAAATATAAACTTGAATTAAAAGGGGAACATGGTAATGAATTTTCAGCGAGTTGATGTTGTATATGCACTATTATTTGATGAAAATGCAAACAAAATTCTAATGGTATTCAACAAGAATGGTACATGGTCTTTACCAGGAGGTGCAGTTGAAGTAGGAGAAACCTTGCAAGAAGCAACTGTAAGAGAAGTGAAGGAAGAAACAGGATATGATATTATGGTTGGCAATATTGTCGCATTGAATGAGGCTTTTATAGACAAAAATCATGTTTATTTTATTACTTATCATGGGCAAATAATAAAGCGACCTGAAGAAATCCCACAAGAAGAAAATATCATAAAAGTTGAATGGCTAAGCTTGGAAGATGCAGACAGATTAATGCCATATCATTCTGAAGGAATTTCGAAACTACTTACTGAATCGGGAGCCAGATATACTTTACAAAAAGGATAATTACTCTTTTGAATAGTTGACTATAGGGCTCTTTAATGAATATCAGTAAAGCCTATACCATACATAACAATTTTCCACATTAGTGCGCTGTTGCTTTATAAGTAATTGCGTCTATATCGTAATCAGGACAAATTGTTAGATACACTTAATCCCAGCATAGCATTCATGAAACCAATTACTTGGACCGGGGCCATGCTTGATAATAACGTTATTGTAATGTACGGAACGCGCACGCCGGCTCGAGCTTAAATAGTTTCCTTGAATGGAGCATATTTTTGCGATAGAATGGGTATAGATAGTAAAAGAGAGAAGAGCTCGAACTCTCCTGCAGCCTCTACCGTCCAGGCGAGTGGTTGTCAATTAAAAACTACTTTTTGTTTCGAGAACCACCCTTATGCTTGCGACGGCCAAGGGTGGATTTCTTTTTGTCTAAAAAAGTTTTCTGAAAGAAGTGCGCGCTAATCGCACGCATAATTCCTTTCAGTACTTCTTTTAAAAACTCAAGAAATAATTCCATGATGATCACCCCCTTTCCGGTTAAGGAAAGGGCCAGTGACAACCATCCACCCATACAATTTTGGCTACCCTATAATACTATCAGATTCTATTTAAAACAAAGAGATCAATCGCATAACCTCAACTGTTATTTACGATAATCATGTAAAGAATGAGTCATCCAGGATTTATTCTGATCTTAACGGAAAGTTACGGAATTACGTTTATAAAAAGTGTTTTTAAAGATATAAACAAAAAACCCACGAGATTATCGTGGATTTTTTTCGCCTTTAAAAGAAAGCAATCGCTTATATATCGCAGCCATCCGTGTCTCGTCGCCTGCTTCAACCGGCGAATAAAACTTGGTTCCCGCCAGACTGTCAGGCAAATACTGCTGATCGGTCCAGCCGCCGAAAGAACCGACGGGCGTGTCATGTGGATAGACATATCCGCCATGGCCGAGCTGTTCTGCTCCGCTGTAATGCGTATCGCGTAAATGCGGTGGAATTTCGCCGGTCTGCTGAGTGCGAAGAGTTTTCGTTGCCGCATCAATCGCCCTGTAGGCAGAGTTCGATTTAGAAGCCAGGCACATTTCCACCGTCACGACGGAAAGAGGAATGCGTGCTTCCGGCATGCCGAGCCGTAACGCTGCCTCCACAGCTGCCACCACGTGCGCTCCAACGTCAGGCGCAGCCAGTCCAATATCTTCGTAGCTCATGACGAGCAAGCGACGCGTGACGGCTGTCAGATCACCAATCTCCAGCAGCTGGGCTAAATAATAAAGTGCTGCGTTGACATCACTGCCGCGCACACTCTTTTGCAGTGCAGACAGCAAGTTATAATGATGGGAACCTTTTTTATCGCCGAGCAGGCTGACGCGCTGCAGCAGCTGATTCAATAAATCGTCTTCTACAATGATCTTGCCGTCTTCCTCGTCACTTGCTGCGAGCAGAGACTCCAAGAACGTCAGCGATTTTCTTGCATCTCCATTGACGCCTTCTGCGATTTTCTCCAGCTGCTCAGTCGTAATTTCGATGTCTTCCTGTCCAAGCCCTTTTTTCTCATCCTTCAATGTCCGCTGAAGTAAATCCAATAAGTCTTCTGGTTGCAGCCGTTTTAATTGGACGATTTCGCCGCATCTGGAGCGGATCGCGGGATTGACGTCATGAAAAGGGTTTTCAGTCGTCGCGCCGATCAGGACGATGGCGCCGCTTTCGACATGCGGCAGAAGCGTATCCTGCTGTAGCTTATTGAAACGGTGAATTTCATCCAGGAACAGCAGGACTTTTCCGGTCATGCGCGCTTCTTTCACTACATCTTCCACATCTTTCTTTCCTGCGACTGTCGCATTGAGCGCGATGAACGGCAATTTAGAAGTTCCTGCGATTGCATGGGCAAGGGAAGTCTTGCCGATTCCTGGTTCTCCGTATAGTAAAAGAGAGGGAACATGCCCCTTCTTGATCATTCGGTAGAGAGGGGTGTCTTTGCCAATGACATGTTCCTGACCGATGACTTCATCAATCGTTTCAGGGCGCATGCGGAAGGCCAAAGGTTCGTTATGCATCTATATCAATCCTCCGTACATTTGTTCCTTAAGTATAACGTAATAGGTGAATGAAGTCATTTCAAAGAATCAGTGATAAAATTATGCTATACTAACTTCAGCTATTTTAGTAAAGGACGATGCCAAAATGAAGATTTCCACTAAAGGTCGATACGGACTGACAGTCATTGTAGAATTAGGAAGAAAATACGGAGAAGGACCTGTGCCGCTGCGTAAGATTGCAGAAGAGCAAAGTCTTTCGGAAGCGTATCTAGAGCAGCTGATTCCGCCACTTCGCAACAGCGGTCTTGTGAAGAGCGTGCGCGGAGCATACGGAGGCTATAAACTCGCAAAAGAACCTTCGCAAATTACAGCCGGCGATGTCATTCGTTTACTCGAAGGACCGATTCAGCTGGTTGAAGGTCTTGACGACGACCATATTCCGCAGAGAGAACTGTGGAGCCGGATCGGGGATGCCATTCGTGGAGTACTGGATCACACAACCATCAAAGATTTAATTGAATTTGATGATTCACCATCTCAAGATGAATACATGTTTTATATTTAAAGGAGTTAACCCGAATGAAAGAAGCCATTTATTTAGACTACGCCGCCACTACGCCCATGCATCCGGCTGTGCTTGAGAAGTTCACAGCTTCATTGGCAGAAACTTTCGGCAATCCGTCAAGCACGCATCAGTTCGGCAGAAATTCAAAAAAACTGCTGGAAGAATCCCGCAGCATACTTGCGAAATCAATAGGTGCGAACCCGAATGAGATTATTTTCACTTCAGGAGGGACAGAAGCAGATAACCTCGCCATATTCGGTACAGTACAGGCAATGAAGCATAAAGGAAATCATATTATCACAACCAAAATTGAACACCATGCCGTGTTAAATCCTTGTAAACGACTGGAGTCACAAGGCTTTGAAGTCACTTATTTGGAACCGGACCGTTTTGGAATGATCACGGCTCAGCAAGTGCAGGATGCGTTGACGGATAAAACGATTCTCGTTACCATCATGTACGGAAATAATGAAGTCGGCACAATACTGCCAATCCAGGAAATTGGTGAAATTCTGCAGTCACACCAGGCAGTTTTCCATACGGACGCGGTACAGGCGTATGGTTTGTCTCATATAAATGTCGATGAACTGAAAATCGACCTGCTTTCTGTCACTGCTCATAAACTCAATGGGCCTAAAGGAATCGGTTTCCTTTATCAGCGAAATGGCACGCAGCTGGACTCACTGTCTTTAGGCGGCGGCCAGGAGAAGAAGCGCCGTGCGGGTACAGAGAATGTACCGGCAGCTGCAGCATTTGCGGAGGCTGTTACTATCGCTGAACAGACGAAAGATGAAAAATCAGCTGCCTATATATCGTACAAACAGACGATGCTTGCGATCTTCGGACAAAATGAGTTGGCATTTGAGCCGACGCTGTCCGAATCCGTTCCTCAGCTGCCGCACGTATTTCATGTATCGTTTCCAGGAACAGATGTGGAAACGTTCTTGATGAGTCTCGACATAGAAGGCGTAGCGGTATCAAGCGGTTCTGCTTGTTCTGCCGGCTCTTTTGAACCGTCACATGTCATCACGGCGATGTTCGGAAACGATTCGGACAGAGCACGCAATTCCATTCGGATCAGTTTCGGCTATGGTTTGGATCAGTCTGAAATTGAAGAAGCAGCACAAAGAATAGCCGCTGTCGTAAAGCGTCTAGTAAAATGAACCAGTAAAGGATGAAGTTGAAATGAGAACGACAAAAGCGCCTGCAGATACCCGGATCGTCGTTGGTATGTCCGGCGGGGTGGATTCCTCGGTAGCAGCTTTACTGCTGAAACAGCAAGGCTATGAAGTGATTGGGATCTTCATGAAAAACTGGGATGATACCGATGAAACGGGACATTGTACCGCAACAGAAGATTTTGAGGATGTACGCAGTGTATGTGACCAGATTGGCATACCTTACTACTCTGTTAATTTTGAAAAACAATATTGGGATAAGGTGTTCACTTATTTCCTTGAAGAATATAAAGCCGGACGCACGCCGAATCCGGATGTAATGTGCAATAAAGAAATTAAATTTAACGCGTTTCTTGAGCACGCCAAGAGCCTGGGAGCCGACTTCCTTGCAACCGGGCACTATGCGCAGGTGGTGGAGAGAGAAGACGGTGTGGCCATGCTGAGAGGCGTTGACAATAACAAAGATCAAACTTATTTCCTTAATCAATTGTCACAGGAGCAGCTGCAGCAAGTAATGTTCCCTTTAGGACACTTGGAGAAATCCAGCGTCCGTGAAATAGCAGAAGCAGCTGGACTTGCGACAGCAAAGAAAAAAGATTCAACGGGAATCTGCTTCATTGGTGAACGGAATTTTAAAGAGTTTCTCAGTGAGTACCTTCCTGCGATTCCGGGCGAGATGCAGACGATGGACGGAAAAGTGATGGGTACGCATGATGGTTTGATGTATCATACGATCGGTCAGCGTCACGGTCTCGGCATTGGCGGAGAGGGTGAGCCTTGGTTCGCGGTAGGCAAGGATTTGGAACGCAATGTATTGTTGGTTGAACAAGGTTTCCACCATGAGGCACTGTATTCAACGAGCTTAAAAGCAACGGATATGAATATAAGCACGACGAAGAATTTACCGGAGACATTTGAGTGTTCAGCTAAATTCCGCTATCGCCAGCCGGATACACAGGTCACCGTTACACTCTCAGGCGATCAGGCAATCGTTACGTTTGCCGAGCCTGTACGTGCAGTGACTCCCGGACAGGCAGTCGTCTTGTATGACGGAGAAGAATGTCTCGGCGGCGGCACAATTGACGAAGTGTTTAAAGACGGCAGCAAGCTAACATATGTAGGGTAAGGAGGCAGAAATATGTCCGCTCAGAATGAAGCAATCAAAGAAATGCAGGATGGCAACTATGAAAAAGCAGTCGAATTGTTCATGAAATCCATTGAGGAAAATCCAGATGATGCAACAGGCTATATTAATATCGGCAATATTTTTGCATCGCTCGGAGACGCTGAGCGCGCAGAGCCGTTCTTTCAAAAGGCATTGACGCTCGACGATCAGGCAGGCACGGCATTTTACGGTCTGGCGAATCTTTATTACAATCAGGAGCGTTTTGACGAGGCGGCCAAACTTTATGAAAAAGCCGTGCAGGCCGGCCTTGAATCATCTGACGCGTATTTCATGCTGGGAAAAAGTCTGGAACAGGCAGGCAGCGATCGGCTCGCTCTGCCTTATATGCAGCGGGCTGTCGAACTGGCTGAAGAAGATCTTGAAGTTCTGCTGTCCTACGGGATTTTATTGGCGAAGCTTGAATTGTTTATCGAAGCACGTCCGGTGTTTGAGACGATTTTGGAGAGCGATTCGGAACACGCGGATGCACACTATAATTTGGGGGTTCTCTATGCAGTCTCGACTGAGGATAAAGACAGTGCCCAAACACATCTTGAGCGTGCGTTTACCATCGAACCCGATCACACGCAGGCGCGCTATATATATGACATGATTCAGCTTGGAAACGAGCAGGGCGAATAATAACGGAGAAAGGGGGAGCGCCTTATGACGAATGAAGAGGAACAGTATTTGATTGGCAGACCAGTCGTAACGATTTTCCATAACTCGACAAATCTATTTTCCATTGTGAAAATGAAAGTCACTTCCACTAATACCGATTACCGTGATAAAGAAATCGTCATTAAAGGCTCCTTCCCTCCTTTAATTCCTGAAGAAGATTATAAATTCACCGGCAGACTGGTGAATCACCCCGTGCATGGCCAGCAGTTTGATGTCCAGACGTTTGCCAAGGAGCTGCCGGCAACTGAAGCCGGGCTGGTCCACTATTTGTCAGGAGATTTATTTCCTGGTATCGGCAAAAAGACGGCTAGTGATATTGTAAAGACACTCGGTAACAACGTCATCCAGAAAATTTTAGAGGATCGGTCGGTGCTGGATCAAATTCCGCGGTTGAGTGACGAACGGAAAGATACACTAGTTGCAGTTCTGCAGGAAAACTTAGGGTTAGAGAGGACAATGGTTCAGCTCAATGAATGGGGTTTCGGTCCTCAGGTGGCGATGCGGATCTATCAGCTGTATCAAGACGATGCGATTGAAATTCTTTCGGAGAATCCGTATCGTTTGATTAAGGAAATCGAAGGAATCGGCTTTCAGCGGGCGGATGATCTCGCTCAGCAATTAGGGTTAGTCGGCGATCACCCCGCGCGCATCAAAGCAGCCGTCTATTACTCTGTACATAATGAAGTCCAGTCTGCAGGACATGTCTACGTGGAAGCGGAAACAATTTTACCCCAGGCTAAGCAATTATTGGAGACAAGCCAGCCGTATCAAATTTCCTATGATTCGCTTTCGCAGGCTGTCATCGAACTGGTGGAAGAAGGGACGCTGTCTGCTGAAAAACAGCGGCTTTATTTGCCGTCGCTATATTTTTCGGAATTGGGAATTGCGGCGAAAGTTCATCGTATTCTGGAAAATGAAGTAGATGAACAGTTTCCCGCATCTGAAATCCGCAAAGCAATTGGTGAAATTGAAGAGCGTCTGGGAGTGCAATATGCGGAAACGCAGGTAGAAGCGATTGAAAAAGCGCTGCATTCTTCACTGCTAGTACTGACAGGCGGACCGGGAACAGGTAAAACGACTGTGATCAGAGGGTTAGTGGAAGCCTATGCGGAACTGCATGGTCTTTCACTCGATCTCGAGGAATATGTCCGCAAAAAAGAACCGTTTCCAATAATTCTGGCAGCACCGACTGGGCGTGCAGCCAAGCGTATGTCGGAAGCGACCGGTCTGCCGGCGATGACGATCCATCGGCTGCTCGGTTTTACCGGTCAGGAATCGGAAGAGGAGACGGAGCGCGAAGTCGACGGCAATCTTATCATCATTGATGAAACGTCCATGGTCGATACGTGGCTGATGCACCAATTGCTGAAAGCAGTGCGCGATGACGCACAACTTTTATTTGTAGGTGATCAGGATCAGTTGCCTTCCGTCGGTCCAGGTCAGGTACTGCACGATTTCATGCAGTCTGGTGAGATACCTGTCGTCGAGCTGACCGATATTTTCCGGCAGAGCGAAGGATCCACCATTATTGAAATGGCGCATATGATCAAGCAGAAGAAATGGTCGATGGATGTGTCGAAAAAAACGTCAGACCGCTCATTCATCCGTGCTTCCAGCGAGCAGATTTTGCCTGCAGTGAAACAGATTATTCAAAGTGCGTTGTCGAAAGGCCATTCCATTAAGGATATCCAAGTGCTTGCGCCAATGTATAAAGGACCTGCAGGCATTGACGGACTGAATAAAATGATTCAGGAAATCACCAATCCGCCGGCCCACGGCAGAAAAGAAATGACTTTCGGTGAAACGACCTACCGTGTGGGAGATAAAGTGCTGCAGCTCGTCAACCAGCCGGAAAGCAACGTATTTAATGGGGATATGGGAGAAGTCGTGGCGATTATGCTGGCCAAAGAGACAACCGATAAAAAAGCGATACTCGTCGTGTCTTATGACGGCAATGAAGTGACTTATGAGCGAGGCGACCTCAATCAAATTACACTGGCTTACTGCTGTTCCATCCATAAATCGCAAGGAAGCGAATTTCCGATTGTCGTAATGCCCATTGTTCGCAGTCAACGAAAAATGCTTCGCCGAAATTTACTTTATACAGGAATTACACGTGCGAAAAACTTCTTGATTTTATGCGGTGAAGCCGAGGAATTCAAGGCGGGTATTGAGCGGACTGACGAAACCGAACGCCAAACGACGTTGAAGGAACGAATTTCAGGTATGATAGAGGAAATGGAAGAGCCGGCCCCGGCAGTGAGAGAAGAAACTGCGGCAGAACAGCCGGCAGAACTTTTCGTGGAAGCCGGACCTGCTAAGCTGACGATGGATAACTTCCGCACCGTAGATCCGATGATTGGCATGTCGGATGTCACACCTCTCCAATTTCTTTAGGTGACTGATTGACAAAGCGGGAGAACTTTCCTATAATTCGTTTAGAAATATCGAAAAACGTTGAAGGAACGAGTACTCCAGTATCCAGTGCAAAAGAAAAGAGCTTCCAGGCTGAAAAAGCTCGCACGGAAACTGGAGGAACGCTATTCCTAAGTTGTAGCTAATCCCTGCCGTCTTGCTGCGTTAAAGCAACTCGAGATACCGCATATAGCGGTAATTAGGGTGGTACCGCGATCAATGAAACCTTCGCCCCTTTATTTAAGGGGGGGAGTTTTTTTAATTTTTAGGAGGAGTATACGATGAAAAAACTTACGGCATCTGAAATTCGCCAACTATTTTTAGACTATTTTAAAGAGCACGGACATAATGTAGAACCATCAGCTGCATTAGTACCGGTTGATGATCCTTCATTATTATGGATTAACAGCGGTGTCGCAACATTGAAGAAATATTTCGATGGACGGGTCATTCCTGAGAATCCAAGAATTGCAAACGCACAGAAATCAATCCGTACGAATGACATTGAAAATGTCGGCTACACAGCACGCCACCATACGTTCTTTGAAATGCTCGGGAATTTTTCAATCGGTGATTACTTCAAAGAGGAAGCGATTATTCGTGCGTGGGATTTCCTGACAAATGAACAATGGATTGGTTTTGATCCGGAATTGCTTGCTGTCACGATTCATCCGGAAGACGAAGAAGCCTATACGATCTGGAAAGACCGGATCGGTATTCCAGTTGAACGCATAATCCGGCTGGAAGGAAACTTCTGGGATATCGGCGAAGGCCCAAGCGGACCGAACTCCGAAATCTTCTATGACCGCGGAGCTTCATACGGCAATGACTTTTCTGATCCGGAACTGTATCCAGGCGGAGAAAACGACCGGTATCTGGAAATCTGGAACTTGGTATTCTCTGAGTTCAATCACAATCCGGACCATACGTATACACCGCTTCCGAAAAAGAACATCGATACAGGGATGGGGCTTGAGCGGATGGCTTCCGTTATCCAGGATGTGCCGACAAACTTCGATACAGATCTGTTCTTGCCAATCATCGAAGCGGTTGAAAACGTTTCAGGCAGAAAGTATGGCGAAACAGCGGAAGCAGATACGGCATTCAAAGTCATTGCGGATCACATTCGTACTGTCGCATTCGCAATCGGTGACGGGGCACTGCCATCCAATGAGGGCCGCGGGTACGTACTGCGCCGTCTGTTAAGAAGAGCAGTCCGCTTCGCTAAGCAGCTTGGAATCGAAAAGCCGTTCATGTATATGCTGGTCCCAATTGTCGGAGATGTCATGAAAGATTTCTATCCGGAAGTAAATGATAAACAGGCATTTATCATGAAAGTTGTGAAAAATGAAGAAGACCGTTTCCACGAAACACTGCATGATGGAATGGCAATTCTTTCTACGATTATCGAGAAAGCAAAAGTGTCTGAAGTGCCGCTTGTTTCGGGAAGCGATGCATTTAAGTTATATGACACCTATGGTTTTCCATTCGAACTGACAGAAGAATTTGCGCTGGAAGAAAATGTAGCGGTTGACCGCATCGGATTCGACGAAGAAATGGCGGCACAGCGGAACCGTGCGCGTGCAGCAAGAGCGGACACGGATTCCATGCACGTGCAGTCGGGTGTGCTTGGCGACATTCACCAGCCGAGTGAATTTATTGGCTATCAGCAAATGCAGACGGATGCTTCCATTATTGTTTTGCTGAAGGATGGCCAGCTGATTTCGCACGCGTCAGAAGGAGAGACAGTACAGGTTATTTTGAACCAGACACCTTTCTATGCAGAAAGCGGCGGACAGATCGCTGATAAAGGAACCTTGACGAATGAATCGTTCACAGCGGAAATTCAAGATGTTCAAAAAGCACCGAACGGCCAAAACCTTCATACGGTCTATATCAATTCCGGTGAGATGAATGAAGGCGCTGCAGTGATGGCGAAGGTGAATGCCTATGCGCGCAGTCTGACAGTTAAGAACCATACGGCTACTCACTTATTGCACCGTGCGCTGAAAGATGTACTGGGTGAGCATGTGAATCAAGCGGGGTCTTATGTCGGACCTGACCGTTTGCGTTTCGACTTCTCACACTTCGGACAAGTTACGAAGGACGAGCTCGAACGCATTGAATACCAAGTCAATGAACAAATTTGGGCAAGCACTCCTGTACAGACGTCACTCGCTCCGATCGCGGAAGCAAAAGAGATGGGCGCCATGGCATTGTTCGGCGAAAAATATGGAGACATCGTACGTGTAGTTCAAGTCGGCGACTACTCCATCGAATTATGCGGAGGCTGCCACGTCAGTAATACTGCTGAAATTAACGTCTTCAAGATTCTGTCTGAAGGCGGTATAGGAGCAGGTACGCGCCGAATCGAAGCTTTCACAGGGGGACAGGCCTTTAAATCGTTTAAAGACGATCAGCACACGATCGAACAAGTTGCATCCGCTGCAAAAGCGACACCGAAAAACGTGGTGACGAAAGTGGAATCCATTCTGGCGGAATTTAAAGATCTTCAGCGGGAAAATGAATCGCTGGCTGCAAAAATGGGCAACAGCCAATTGGCAGATGTCATGGAAACTGCACGCCAAGTCGAAGACGTCACGGTTATTTCCGCGCATGTTGAAGTGAAAGATAATAATGGTCTTCGCCAATTAATTGATGAATTGAAACAAAAGACTGCAAAAGGCGTTATTGTATTAGGAACAGTCACAGGCGGTAAAGTTATGCTAGCGGCAGGCGTTACAAATGACCTGCAAAACAGCGGCTACCATGCAGGGAAAATCGTCAGCCATGTTGCGTCACTATGCGACGGAAAAGGCGGCGGTCGTCCGGATATGGCAATGGCCGGAGCGAAAGACGCAACTAAACTTGATGATGCGCTGCAATCCGTGTATGATTATGTAAAATCTGTTTAATCGAATCAGACAATTTTTTTCTGTTCGCATCAGTCAATATACTGACAGTAAGCAGTGTGATTTTCTGCAAAACAGAAGAACGATTGTTTACTATACACATAACGGAAACAGGAAAGCGGGGTGTCGAGTATGAGTTCATCTGATGAAACGATGAAGTTCAACTTTCCGGAAGAATCAATGGAAGAAGAAGTAAAGTCGGTCATGCTCCATGTTTACAAGGCACTGGAGGAAAAAGGCTATAACCCGATCAACCAGATTGTCGGCTATCTGCTGTCTGGCGATCCTGCCTATATTCCGCGCCATGAAGACGCTCGCAGTTTAATACGAAAGTTAGAACGAGATGAAATTCTCGAGGAATTGGTAAAGTTCTACATTCGAGAGAATAGAGGCCTGACCAAATGAGAATAATGGGATTGGATGTCGGCACGAAAACTGTCGGCATCGCAATTAGCGACAGTTTCGGCTGGACAGCTCAAGGTATTGAAACCATCAAGATTGATGAAAGTGCCGGTAATTTTGGCCTGAAACGGGTTGAAGAACTGACAAAGGAATATGAAGTCCAGGAATTTGTGGTCGGCTATCCGAAAAATATGAATAATACGATCGGCCCTCGCGGAGAGGCTTCGGAGAACTATGCGGAGAAACTGCGTGAGAAGTTTGGCCTGCCTGCAATTCTGTGGGACGAGCGTTTGACGACAATGGCTGCCGAGCGCGTGCTGATTGAAGCGGATGTCAGCCGTAAAAAGCGTAAATCCGTGATTGATAAGATGGCAGCTGTTATGATATTACAGGGCTACCTGGATTCAAAAAAATTTTAGAGGTGATCAGAATGGAACATGGACAAGAAACAATGACAATCGTAGATGAGAATGGTGAAGAGCATGTTTGTGAAGTGATCTTAACATTTGATTCGAAGGAATATGAAAGATCTTACGTGCTTTATCACATTTTGGACGGAGAAGAAGTAGACGATGACGAGGAAGTTGAAATCCACGCGTCTGCTTTCATTCCGACTGAAGAGGGCGAAGAAGGCGGCTCGTTGCTGGAGATCGAATCAGACGAAGAGTGGGACATGATCGAAGAAGTGCTGAATACGTTCCTTGATGAAGAAGAAGAGTAAGAAAAAATGATGTGACGGACGGAATGGTGCGGACCGTTCCGTCTTTTTTCACATCCCTGTAAATTAACGGGTTCAGCGAGGGAAAAAGAGGTGTGCCGAATGGAAAAAGAGCCCCAGCGTAAAAAGGAAGTAATGTTTCAACGCATGCTTGAACAAAAGGAAGAAGTGAGAACAGTTCGAAAAATTGTATTTTGGATCGTTGCAGTCATTTTGGCTGTTGGAATCATCGGCAGCTTCTCAATCTATACATACATAAAAAGTGCACTGAAGCCAGTTGATCCAGACTCGGAAAAGATTGTAGAAGTGGAAATTCCAATTGGTTCTGGATTAGATATTATCTCAGAAAGACTTGAAGAAAAAGGCATTATTAAAAACGCCCGGATCTTTAAATACTATGCAAAAGTAAATAATGAATCAGATTTTCAAGCGGGGAAGTACGGCTTGACGCAGGCGATGACACCGGATGAACTGATTCAGAGCCTGAAAACAGGTGTAGTATACAGGACGCCTGCGTTTACTCTGACGATCCCGGAAGGCCTGACACTCGATCAGATCGCAAAGAGAACAGCGGATAAAACATCAGTGACTGCTGAAGAATTCATGAAATTTGTGACCAGTGACGAAGCTGTTCAGCGATATATAATGAAATATCCTGAGGTCGTGACAGATGAAGTGCAGCAAGAAAATGTGCGCTATGCACTGGAGGGCTACTTATTTCCGGCCACTTATCCATTCTATGAAGACAATCCTTCTGTAGAAGCGATCGTTGATGTAATGGTGGAAGGGACCGTGCAGAATATTATTCCTTTCCAAGGGTATTTAGAAGAGAATGAAAAAACGCCGCACTGGCTTCTGACGTTTGCTTCATTGCTGGAAAAAGAAGCGACCAGCAAGGCGGACCGTGAGACGATTGCGAGCGTATTCTATAATCGAATAGAAGAAGGCATGCCATTGCAGACGGATCCGACCGTTTTATATGCGCTCGGTGAGCATAAAGACCGTGTTCTGAATGAAGACTTGAAAGTAGAAGATGCCTATAATACGTATCAGAACAAAGGGCTGCCGCCGGGACCGATTGCAAACGCAGGGGCTGCTTCACTGCAGGCGGCTGTAGAGCCTTCTGAAACGAAATATTTATTCTTCTTGGCGGATAAAGATGGCGTGAATCATTTTGCAAAGACTTATGATGAACATTTAAAGAATAAAGCAGAGTATATCGACAGCCAGAATAAATAAGAATTTTTCTTTTAAAGGGGAATTTGTATGACGGATTATCATGCCTATATCAGCCGTTTTGCAGAAAATAAAGAGCAGCTGATAAAAGAGATGGAGCAGTATGCCGAGGAATTTCATGTTCCCATCATGGATGATGCGGGGCTGAATACGCTGATCGGACTGCTTCAAATCCAGCAGCCTGCGCGCATCCTTGAAATTGGCAGCGCAATTGGTTACTCAGCAATCCGTTTAGCCGCAGCATTTCCAGACGCCTTCATTTATACAGTTGAACGCGATGAGGAGCGCTATTTGAAAGCAGTGGAACATATTGAACGAAGCGGACTCTCTGAACGAATTCAGATTGTTCATGAAGATGCCTTGGAACTGGATACTGAAAAACTGCCGGAAGAATCGTTTGATGCGCTGTTCATCGATGCGGCAAAAGGGCAATACCAGAAGTTCTTTGAGAAATACAGCCCTTTCATTTGTGCGAAAGGTGTCATTTATTGCGATAATATGTTTATGCATGGAGCGGTACTGCTTGACGATGCAGACTTGCCGAAGAGAAATCGTACGATGATTCGTAATCTGCATAAATTTACTCAGTGGGCAATGGACAATGAAGCATATGATACTTCGCTTCTGCCCGTTGGCGACGGTATTTTGATAGCGGTGAAAAAGGAATAGCAGGCAATAAAGGAGAATAGCTGTGAAGAAAAAACCAGTTGTGATCGGGATTGCCGGAGGTTCGGGTTCCGGTAAGACAAGTGTCACCAAAAAGATACATGAAGTGTTCCAAGGCCATTCGGTTGTGGTGATCGAGCAGGATGATTATTACAGAGACCAGTCGCATTTAGTGTTCGAAGAGCGTCTTCAGACGAACTATGATCATCCTTTGGCGTTTGACACGGATTTATTGATTCGGCATATTGAAGAACTTTTAGACAGAAAGCCGATTCAAAAACCGACGTACGATTATACGATTCATACCCGTTCGGCTGAAACAATTACGGTGGAGTCTCAGGATGTAATAATTCTTGAAGGGATTCTAGCACTGGAAGATGAACGTCTTCGTAATTTGATGGATATCAAATTATTTGTCGATACCGATTCGGATATCCGGATCATTCGTCGCATTTTGCGTGACATCAATGATCGCGGACGTACCGTAGATTCTGTTGTGGAGCAATATTTGTCAGTCGTCCGGCCGATGCATAATCAGTTTATCGAACCGACTAAAAAATATGCCAATATCATCATTCCCGAAGGCGGCGAAAATGCAGTTGCCATTGATTTGATGGTTACCAAAATAAAAACAATTCTTGCTTCTGAAGAAGAAGTATAATATGATGATGACATAATTTTAAATTAATTCAGCGAAAGCTCCTGTCTGACGGCTGCTGGATTATGTATAATTCGTAAAGTCACATTGGTTCAATTCTTTCCGAAAGTAGCGTAAGATGTGAACAATAATAGTTCCACTATGTCACATACCGAACGGCGGTGTGGCATAGTATTTTTTATGAACAGAAATTTTGAGGAGTGTTGTTAGATGGTTTCAGAGAAAAAATTCCCGATGACAGCTGCGGGTAAACAAAAATTAGAAGAAGAGCTAGAATACCTTAAAACAGTAAAACGTAAAGAAGTTGTGGAGCGCATTAAGATTGCACGCAGTTATGGTGACCTTTCAGAGAACTCAGAGTACGATTCGGCGAAAGAAGACCAGGCATTCGTGGAAGGTAAGATTTCTTCAATGGAGTCAATGATCCGCAATGCAGTCATCATCACGGAAGATGAACAGAACACAGATGAAGTGCAGTTAGGTAAAACGGTTACATTCAAGGAAATCCCGGACGGCGATGAAGAAACATACACAATCGTCGGATCTGCTGAAGCAAATCCAATCGAAGGACTTATTTCGAATGACTCTCCTATCGCTAAAGGGATAATCGGACGCAAAACAGGTGACAAAGTGAAGATACTTACTCCCGGCGGTGAAATGTCAGTAGAGATACGCGAGATAAAATGACAACTGTACCGTCTTCTCACTGAAGGCGGTATTGCTTATTTTGCAACCAACAGGCCCGCATAAACGTCTGATTGGAAAAGAGCGCAGACCGTGCAGAAGGAGATGCAAAGTATGGCAGATCGAGAACCCAGTTTTTCAAGGATGTCACGTAAAAAAGGTAAAAAAGATAAGTTATTGAATATCTTAATCGGTGTTGTCATTCTTCTCATACTAATCGTTGGAGTCACCTATATTGCAGGCAATGGCAAAGACGAAGCGAAAGAGGAGTCCCAGACAGAAAATGCACCGAAAGAGCCGATCGTTATTGAAGAACCGAATGACGAAGTTGCAAAAGATAAAGAAGAAGATGCGCCAGAAAAAGAATCTGCTGACGAAAATGAAATGGATGAGCATGTTGAGGGACAGATCGTCAATGAAAATAATCCTGATAAACTGGAAGATAACGACGGTGATTCCGTGACTGTCGCTCCCTCATCTGACAATAATGTAAAAGAAACGGTTATTGATTCGGATTGGAAACCAGTCGGAACTTCACAAACAGGCGAACATGTCTCGAAATACGACGGCGAGTCAGATGACTGGAATGAGAAAAAACAAGCAATAGCCTATGCGACAGGTTTATCTGAAGATCAAATGATTTTCTGGCGTATCCAAAATGGCGGCGGCCCGCAGAAATCAGAGGGCATTGTCTCCAGCAAGGACAAGTCTGAAAAATACAAAGTCTATCTGGAGTGGGTGGATGGCGAAGGCTGGAAACCGGTCAAAATGGACGTGCTTAATACATTGGAAACAAAGTGATGTGATTCATCAGGAAACCGAACTTTGAAGGAGCGAAAACAAATGAAAATAGCTATCGTCGGCGCAATGGAGGAAGAAGTTGAAATCTTGCGCAGAGAAATTGGCCTGGGGAAAATAACTGCCATCGGAAATTGTGAATTTATTGAAGGAAAAGTCGGCAAGCACCAAGTCATCTTAACAAAGAGCGGCATCGGTAAAGTAAATGCGGCCATGGCGACTGCCATCTTGCTGCAGAACTATAAACCGGATATTGTCCTCAATACTGGTTCAGCAGGCGGTACGCACCCCGATTTAGAAGTCGGGACTGTGGTGATCTCGGATTATGTCCTGCATCACGATGTGGATGTTACGGCATTCGGCTATGAGCCCGGCCAGGTGCCTCAACTGCCTGCATCATTCCCTTCAGACCAGAACTTGATCGGCCTGGCAAGGGAAGCCGTTGTTGAGCTGGATACATACGAACATGCTGTAGGGACAATTGCTTCGGCCGATACTTTTATGTCAGACCCGCAAAAAGTTCTGCAAGTAAAAGAGCGTTTCCCCCGTGTTATCGCTGTGGAAATGGAAGCGGCTGCAGTTGCGCAGGTATGTTATCAATTCCAAACAAAGTTTGTTGTGATTCGCGCATTGTCTGATATAGCCGGGAAAGAATCATCTGTCAGTTTTGATGAGTTCCTGCCGCTTGCAGCAAAACATTCGTCACAGATAGTTATGCGTGTCATATCGAAACTCTAATTGTTATATGGTAAAATTAAAGGGTAGACAAAGCATAGGATAGTTTTGTTGAAAGGAGGGACATTCAATGGGATTCTTAATGGGTGGAGTATTTTTAATTACAGCTATTTTGGCTGCAGTGATTTTACGTGAGGTAAAAGCTGATTGAAGACAGATAAAACTAAAGCGTTTCCGATGGCGGGGGCCAAGGCTCCCGCATCAGAAACGCTTTTTGATTTACTGGACCTATCCCTGATATTCATGTTTGAAAGATTGGTATAGTTTAACGATTGCTCTTTTCTCGATGCGAGATACATAGCTTCTGGAAATGTTCAGTTGTTCTGCAATTTCTTTTTGAGTCATGGGTTGATCGTCGAGCAAACCGTAACGCCGCTGGATGATCTCCAGTTCCCGGGCATCCAGCTTGCCCAGATGCTTATACAAGCGCTCTTTTTGTTCGTTTTGCTCCACGGTGGTTTGAGGCGGAATGTCATCAGTCTGGAGAAGGTCTGCGATTTCTAAAGATTGGCCGTCTTTGTCGAGACCGATGGGTTCATAGAGGGAGACATCTTTTTGAACTTTTTTCTGTGTTCGTAAATACATGAGGATTTCATTTTCAATACAGCGGGCAGCATAAGTAGCCAGTTTTGTTTTCCGGTCCGGCGTAAAACTGTTAATAGCTTTCATGAGTCCAATTGCACCGATAGAAATATAATCATCGAGCAGCTCATGTTTCGGCTGAAATTTTTTCACGATATGGGCAACCAGCCGCATATTGTGTTCAATCAGTTCATCACGTGCACTTACATCGCCTTCTGCTAATCGTCTCAGGCAATCGGCTTCTTCCTTTTTCGACAGCGGACGAAGAAAAGCCTGCCCTTTTATATAGCCGATTAACGCGGGGATCTCTAACCACAGTTGCATGACGGCCATGAAAAACCCGCTCATGTGACCACCTCCGAATATTGATAGTTCAGCATATGCGAAGAACAGGCGTCCTATCACCCGATGAGAAAGTTACAAAAGCAGTCATTGGATTGCGTGCAGTATAAGCAACTATGTTATAATCAGACAAGAATTTGTTGTAGGGCGGAGTGGATAACGTGTTAAAACAATTTTTGCCAAGCGCATACGTGAAGTCGGTGCTGCACATCAAGCCGGAACAGCTTGTGGAAAATGGCATCAAGGGGATCATAACGGATCTCGATAATACATTGGTTGAATGGGACCGGGCAGAAGCCACAGAGGATATTATGGCTTGGTTTGATGAGATGCATAAGGCTGGTCTGCAGATTACGGTCGTATCAAATAATCACATAGAGCGCGTAAGTCATTTTTGTGATCCGCTCGGAATCCCCTATATCTGTGAGGCGCGGAAGCCGTTGAAGAAATCGTTCCGGCAGGCTATTGGGACACTTGGTTTGCCGAAAGAGCAAATCGTCATGATTGGCGATCAGCTGCTGACGGATGTCTTAGGGGCAAACCGTGCGGGGCTGTCCGTGATTTTGGTAGTGCCGGTAGCGAGTTCGGATGCGCCGATCACAAAATTCAATCGGGCGATTGAACGGAGAATTATGGCAAGGTTTAAGAGAAAAGGATTGATAACGTGGGAGGACTGAATTTGGAACCAATTAAGTGTATTGGGTGCGGTATTACGATCCAGACGGGAGATAAGAAGGCAGAAGGCTATGCACCGCCGTCTTCACTCGAAAAAGAGGATGTCATTTGCCAGCGCTGCTTTAAATTACGGAATTATAATGAATTACAGCCGGTCTCTTTATCGGGAGACGATTTTTTAGCGATTCTTAATGGAATCGGTGAAAAAGAAGGTCTGATTGTCAAAGTGGTCGATATATTCGATTTCAACGGCAGCTGGATCAACGGTCTTCAGCGTTTTGTCGGCAAGAAAGATATTTTATTGATTGGCAATAAGTCAGATATTCTGCCGAAAGCACTTAATCCGAAACGCCTGACGAACTGGATGAAGACCGAAGCGGCTAAATTAGGGCTGAAGCCGATTGATGTCCTGCTTGTTTCCGCTGTCAAAGGCAACGGCATGGAAGAAGCACTGGAAGCGATCGAGAAATACCGCAAAGGCAAAGACGTCTATGTCGTCGGCTGCACGAATGTTGGGAAATCCACGTTCATTAACCGGATCATCAAGAATGCGACGGGCATGCAGGACGTCATTACCACATCTTATTTTCCCGGTACAACGCTTGATGTAGTGGAAATTCCGCTCGATGACGGTAAATCCTTAATAGATACACCCGGAATTATTAATGAACACCAGATTGCACATGATCTGGATGCGGAAGATTTGAAAATCATTACACCGAAGAAAGAACTGAAGCCGAAAGTCTATCAGCTGAATGCGGAGCAGACGTTGTTCATCGGCGGCCTGGCGCGTTTTGACTTTATCCGGGGTGACCGTTCTTCTTTCAATCTGTATGTCGCAAACGGCCTGCAGATTCACCGTACAAAGCTGGCGAATGCGGATGAACTATATGCCAAGCATCTAGGCGAAATGCTGTCACCTCCGAGTGCAGCTTCGCTTGAAACGCTTCCGCCGCTTGTGCGTCATGAGTTTTCGATCAAGCAGGCGAAGACAGATATCGTGATTTCAGGTTTAGGCTGGATCACTATTCAGCATGAAAATGTACAAGTTGCAGTACACGCGCCTAAAGGCGTCAATGTAATGATCAGACCGTCATTAATTTGATGACTAGCGGCAAGGGGGAATGAAGATGAAAAGTTGGTATGCTGTGTTAGGCGATCCAATCGCTCAATCGATGTCACCGGTGATGCATGATCAGTGGTTTGAAGAAGCCGGTCTCCACGCAACCTATATCCCGATCCATGTGCAGGCAGAAACGCTGGAAAAAGCGATTGTCGGCTTGCGTACGCTTGGCTCCGGGGGCTGGAATGTGACGGTGCCGCATAAACAGGCCATCATTCCTTACTTGGATGAAGTTGATAGCTCGGCTGAACGGATGGAAGCCGTCAATACCGTTTATCGTACAGAAGGCGGAAGACTGATCGGCGCCAATACCGACGGCAGAGGATTTGTAAAGTCACTGGAAGAGTTTACGGCGCAGGAGCGTGTCACAGGGCCTGTACTTGTAATCGGCGCAGGCGGCGCTGCAAGGGGCATTGCATTTGCTTTGCGGGAAGCTGGCTACGGTCCGCTGTACGTAACGAACCGTACCGTCTCTAAAGCGGAGGAACTTGCTTCTCAAATGGACGGCACACAAGTAATTTCAACGGAAGAAGCGGAACGGCGGCTTGGTGAATTCGGTCTGGTCGTGCAGACTACTTCCGTCGGCATGAATTTTGCGCAGGCGGGAATGCCGCTTGATCCGAAAGCTGTCGCTAAAAATGCAGTAGTGGCGGATATAATTTATAATCCACTGGAAACGGCATTTCTGCAGACGGCAAGACTGGCAGGCGCCCGCACGATGAACGGTGTCGGTATGTTTGTTCACCAAGGTGCTCTTGCATTTGAGAAGTGGACGGGCATTTATCCAGACACGAAAAAAATGATAGATACGATTACAATGAAAGTTGGCGGGTAAACATGTTAACAGGTAAACAAAAAAGATATTTGCGCAGCAAGGCTCATCATTTGACGCCGTTATTTCAAATTGGAAAAAGCGGTTTGACTGAACCGATCCTGGATCAAATTGACGAAGCGCTCGAAGCACGTGAACTGCTGAAAGTCAGCGTTCTGCAAAACTGTGAAGAAGATAAGACGGAAATTGCAGATACAATTGGTGCATTTAAAGGAATTGAAGTAGTACAGACCATCGGCAGTACGATTGTTCTATATAGGGAATCGAAAGAGAAGAAACGCATACAATTACCATAAGGAGAATCAGATGAAACGAATCGGCATATTAGGCGGCACATTCAATCCGCCGCATACAGGTCATCTGCTGATTGCCAATGAAGTCCGGTACGCCTTGCAGCTGGATGAGGTGCGTTTAATGCCGACAGCTGTTCCGCCGCATAAAACAGCTCCCGGAGACGCTTCTGCGGAACAGCGGCTGAGGATGGTCAAATTGGCGACGGCTGAAATAGAAAGTCTGAGCGCGTCTTCCTTTGAAATTGAGCGGGGCGGTGTATCCTACACGTATGATACGATGTCCCGATTAGTCCAGGAAGAACCGCAGCATGATTTTTATTTCATTATCGGCGGGGATATGGTCGATCAATTACCGAGCTGGCACCGGATTGCAGATTTACTGGATATCATCACATTTATCGGAGTGAAACGTCCGGGTGCCGAAAATCGTTCAGAGATTCCTGTCCGTATGGTAGAGACTCCGCAGCTGGATTTATCTTCTACTTTGATCCGCCGGCGCTTTCTTGAGGGAGGAACAGTGCAGCTGCTGCTTCCTCCTGCTGTCGAGGCTTATATTCGAGAGGAGAGATTATATGGATCTTCAACAAGTACGAAATGATCTGGAACAGCGACTGCCGCAAACACGCTACGAGCACATCCTGCGTGTAACAGAGGCTGCCAAAGAGTTGGCCAAAGAATCAGGTGTGTCCGTTGAAAAAGCGGAAATTGCGGGATTATTCCATGATTACGCCAAGTTTATGGATAAAGATGAGTTGCTTGAACTTTTGAAACGGGATGAAGAATACAAATTGTATTCACAATATCACTCCGAGCTGTGGCACGCGCCGGTCGGAGCATTGCTCGCGAAAGAGCGGTACGGCATAGATGATGAGGATATTCTTCAGGCGATTCGTTTTCATACGACAGGGCGGGCAAGCATGTCTAATTTGGAAAAAATCATTTATATTGCCGACCTAACAGAACCAGGAAGAAAATTTCCGGGTATCGAGGAATTGCGGGAACGTATAAAAGGCCAGTCTCTTGAAGACCAAATGACCGAATGCATCCAGCATACAGTAAAATTTCTTGTTCATCAGTACGCAGTCATATTCCCTTATTCATTTGACTGTTATAATGAACATGTACGGAGAAGAAAGGAACAGTGAAATATGCCAACATTATTGGAATTAGCTTATCAAGCAGTAGATAGTAAAAAAGCGGAGGATATCGTCGTGTTGAATATGGAGGGCATTTCGTTAATTGCCGACCAATTCATCATTTGCCACGCAAACTCTGAACGCCAGGTGCAGGCGATTGCACGCGAAGCGGCTGATCAGGCATCAAAAGCAGGCTATACAGTTAAACGTATGGAGGGCTTTGATTCGGGCCGCTGGATTTTGGTCGATCTTCTGGATGTTGTAGTTCACGTCTTCCATAAAGAAGAGCGCGGGTTCTATAACTTGGAGAAACTATGGGGAGACGCACCGCTGCTGGACGTGGCGAGTGATCAATGAGTTCTTCTTATACTGAGTTCGCCCATATTTATGATGAACTAATGAATGATATTCCATATGACGCCTATATCGAGCTTCTCGATTTGGCGTCTGCTGGCGTTTCCGGAAAAAAAGTGCTTGATATCGGCTGCGGCACCGGCTTGTTATCTGCGATGCTTGCAAAAAGAGGGGCTTATGTAACAGGGGTTGATCTGTCCTGTGACATGCTCGAAGTCGCTGCTCACCGTGCCGATTCGCTCGGTCTGGCTATTCAGTTTAAAGAACAGCCTATGCAGAAGCTCGACGTGGAAGGGAAATTTGATGCGGCGGTTATTTCGATTGATTCGCTGAATTACGTAATTTCACAGAAAGATGTGGAAGAGACGTTTAACAGGGTCTACCAGGCGCTTGTCAAAGACGGCGTGCTGCTTTTCGATGTCCATTCGTTATACAAGATGGATGAAATTTTTCTTGAAGGCCCTTTTGTCTATGACAACGGAGGCACTGCGTATATTTGGGAAACGTCTCCCGGGGATTACGATCATTCGGTATATTCGGAGCTGGCTTTTTTTGTGCGCCAGGAGAACGGCAGCTTCATTCGTTTTGACGAAGTACATATGCAGCGTTCTTTTTCAGTCCCCGACTATATTCGGATGATTGAAGAAGCGGGTTTTCATATTGAGCGGATTTTCGCTGACTGGGAGGATGAGCCGCCAACGGAAGAAAGTGAAAGAATATTCTTTCAAGTGCGTAAATAAGACTACCAAATTTGTAATCGATCGGGTATAGTTAGGAAGACTCCATACGGTTCCGAAAGAAAGGATGTTTGAATGATCCGTTCATTCCTTACCGAACAATGGCGTAAATTACTCATTCCTATTGCAGCAATCGCTGTATTATCCTCAGTTCTGTTCTTTCCCCGAGAACAAGCGGACATAACTTCCGAAGAACGAGGGCTAACCCTTTTCGAAACAATTGAAGAACCGGCCGAAGAAATGGAAACGCCTGCTGAAATATTGTCAGAAGTTGCTGTGTTGCCTATTTTAGTCGATGTCAAAGGTGCGGTGAAACATCCGGGTCTCTATTCATTGACAGAAGGAGACAGGCTCCACGACGCTGTAGAGAAGGCGGGAGGCTACAGAGACGATGCAGATACACGTCTGCTGAATCATGCCCAGAAACTGCAGGATGAATCGGTTGTCTATGTACCCGTCGCAGGAGAAGAGCCTCCGGTGTTCGAGCAGCCTTCAACCGCTGCGGCTGGCGGCGACGGTTCTGATTCAGCCTTGATTAATATTAATACGGCCAATGAAACTGAATTCCAGCAACTGCCGGGTATCGGTCCGTCCAAAGCGACAGCGATCGTAAAATACCGTGAAGCGAACGGGGCATTTTCCCAGCTGGACGGCTTAAAAGAAGTTTCAGGAATTGGTGATAAAACATTTGAAAAATTAGAAGCGTTAATTACGCTTTGATAGATGGAGGCAACCGTATGGAGCGAATTACATGGGACCAGTTCTTCATGGCGCAAAGTCATCTGCTGGCGATGCGCAGCACATGCACACGTCTGTCTGTCGGGTCGATTTTAGTGCGCGATCAGCGGATTATTGCAGGCGGCTATAACGGATCAATCTCCGGCGGCGATCATTGTATCGAGCATGGCTGTTATGTGGTCGATAATCATTGCGTCAGGACAATCCATTCCGAAATGAACGCCTTGCTGCAATGTGCGAAATATGGAATTCCCGTAACGGATGCGACGATTTATGTGACGCATTTTCCATGTCTGCAATGCAGTAAAGCGCTGATTCAGGCCGGCATCCAACGTGTGAATTATGCGGAAGACTACCGTAACAGCGAATATGCGCTGGAGCTTTTTGCACAGGCGGGCGTAGAAGTGGAAAAAATACCGTTTGATGAGCGTTCCATCGACTTCGCAAGTGAAGGGAAGTTCTCCCTGTTCAGCGAAATGCTCGTGAAGATGCAGTCGCTTGGCGCCGACGATGAAGAATTGGATGCCCTTCAGCAAAGGGTGAACGATTTATTTGGCAAATAATCCGATCGATACGTTGGATGTATGCAGCGATTCCGATAGCCATTTCCGCGTTTGCTGCGGAAATCTCGGAATCGCTTCTATTACTTAATCTATTATTCCTCATACCCTTCCTCATTTTGCGAAAAGATTCTGTTCATCTTGTGTTAACAGGAGTCATCGTCTGTTCCTCTTTTATGTATTTCTCCAAAGCTGTCCCGCCTTTATCAGTCACTGCTGCTTCATCCTTTCAATGGAATGACCAAGTAAAAATTGACGGCGGTAAAATAAAAGGTTTTGCCAGGCTTTCTGATGGCACGACAGTTTATTTAATGTATGCTCTACAATCGGAGAGTGAAAAAAAGAAATTCCAGTCAATAAACTTAGCAGCCTATCAATTTACAGCTGATTTTGAGCAGAAAGAATTGGAACCGGCTGCTCATCGCTTTGCATTTGATATGGAACGTTATCTGCGTATGAACGGGGCAGCCGGTATTCTGGAAGTTACAGCACTGCACTCGGTGGAAGAAGTTTCAACAGTCCGCAGCCGTTTATCAAACTACCGGTATCAATTAAAACAGCATATTTCTGAGCGCTTTCCTGCATCACTTGTTACGGAAGCGGAAGCGCTGTTAATCGGCGACCGCTCGGGGATGGACAGCGAGCTTCAGAAACAGTATCAAACTCTTGGCATTACGCATTTATTCGCCATCTCAGGTCTGCATGTCGGACTGCTGACATTTTTCATTCGAACGATACTTTTGCGTGCGGGTTTCCGCAGGGAGTGGGTGACGTATTTCCTTCTGGGGTTTCTGCCGATCTATGCGTGTATTGCAGGGGGAGCGCCGTCCGTGTGGCGTGCCGTATCCGTTACGATGATTTTGCTGCTGGCCGTCTCTGGAAAACTCCGGCTGAGACTCGATGATGCGCTTGCGTTAAGTGCTGCCTGTTTCATCATTCTGCAGCCGCATGTCGTATTTCAGCCGGGTTTTCAGTTATCTTATCTAGCGGCTTTTTCCTTGCTTTATTCTTCCGCGATTCTTCAACAAGCTAAAAATGGCCTTCATGTATCATTTTTAGTAACAGTTATTACGCAAGTGGCACTCTATCCAGTTTTGCTGTACCATTTCTATGAATTATCGCTGTCTTCCTTTGCTGTCAACCTTCTCTACGTACCCCTTTATTCCGTTTTCATTCTGCCTGCGAATCTACTGTTGCTTGCGTGCAGTTTTATCATGCCGCCTGCTGCCCGGCTGTTATTCAGTATCTATGAGCCGATTCGCGCTGCAATAGGCAGCTTTACCTCATGGCTTGCTTCTTTTCCTTTTCAGATGTGGACGCCCGGTCAGCCTGACGGAATCGGAAGTATAGCGGCAGTTGCGGGAATTCTAATTTTTTTAGTCTGTCTTGAGAAGAAAAAGTCGGTCGTATTTGGACTCATCTGCTTGCTGCTTCCAGCTGTATTTTTAGAAATTAAGCCTTTGCTTCACCGTGATGTGATCATTTCGTATGTAGATGTCGGGCAAGGGGACAGTACAGTAATTGAGCTGCCGTTTCGCAAGGCTGTCTATGTAATCGATACCGGCGGGGTCGTTCATTTCGGTGAAAAGAATTGGAAGACGCCTGAAAAACCATTTGAAGTCGGGCGTAATATCATCGTTCCCTATCTCAAGGCCAAAGGAATCACTACAATCGACAAGTTGATGATCACACATGCTGACTTGGATCATATGGAAGGCGCAGATGAAGTATTGGAAGAATTACTAATAAAGGAAATCCAGATGCCGCCGGGCAGTGAGCAGGAAGATACGATGGAAGATGTGCTGCGGCTGGCAGTAGAGCAGAAGATTCCGCAAAAGCTTGTCCGTGAGGGAGTCAATTGGCGGATAGGTACATATGATTTTCTGTATGTGGCCCCAAGCGAAAGAGCGTACGAAGGAAATGACAGCTCATTGGTTTTGCTGATGAAAGCAGGAGAATGGACGTTTGTTTTTCCAGGAGACCTTGAAACGGATGGGGAAAAACGGCTGCTGAGCAGTTATAAGGGAGCAGATTTTGGACGAGTGATCTTAAAGGCAGGCCATCATGGCAGTAAGACATCAAGTACTGAGCCGTTTATTCGTTTCTTGATGCCGGAACTTGCTATTATATCTGCAGGACGCAACAGCCGTTATGGACATCCGCATGCTGAAGTGACAGATCGTTTTGAAGAGTACGGCATACCCTATCTGTCGACTGCGGAAAATGGCACCATCGAGATTCGGGTACATAAAGATTCTTATTCATTGCAGTCTTCTCGTTAGGGTATGAAATACAAATAGACACAGCCGATAGGTAACGGCTGTGTCTATTTTATCCGATAATAATTAGCGGGCGACGAAATCGATAATCGTAGCAATAACAAAAATTGCTGAAAAACCGATAAACGAAACGATAAAGCCGATGCCTGAATCAATCGCGTCATTGCGCTTTGATTGTACATCATGTTCAAATTCATTCATTGCTACACCTCCTAATTCCATACTAAGTATAGATGAAAGTGAATTAAAAATCCATAAAAATCGCAGTTTAATGGACGCGCAATGAACGATGACACAATTTGTTCAAAGAATGGATAAGGAAGCTGCCGTTATTTTAATAATATTTGTCTTTTTCCGCCTTTTCCCGATGGTTCGGTGTCATCGGCTGCTGTTTTGGCTGTAAGTGATCCAGTTCCGCAAGCTCCAGTGAGATTTCTTCTTTTTCATTTAATTTCTTTCCGGAGTTTTTTACAGCAACTTTTTTATTTCGATTCATTTTGAAAAACCTCCTTTACTGCTTAGTATGATGGTGGATGAACAATTCATGTATCTGCTTCAAAGGTTTTTACGATATACTAATAAAATAGTCGAGGTGAAAATCATGGTGACAAAAATTTGGAATGAAATTGAGAAAGGCGATGTGCAGCCGGTCTATTTATTGACGGGCACAGAGCAGCATTTGATAGATGAGACAGTTAAACGGCTGATCCGTGCTGTGCCGGGAATGACTGCATCTGAAGTGAATCGCTTTGATTTAGAAGAAGTGCCGGTACAGACGGTGCTCGAAGTAGCGGATGAATTGCCTTTTCTGGTAGATCATAAACTGATAGTTGCGAAAAACAGTACTTTTTTAAAAGCGACGGATAATTCGAAGGAAAAGCAGCCGCATCAACTGGAACTGCTGGAAAAGTGGCTGGAAAATCCATCTCCTACTTCAACCGTTGTGTTTGTGGCGCCGTATGAGAAATTGGATGCCCGTAAAAAGATTACAAAAAAAATTAAAAAGCATGCAGTGGTGCTGGAGGCAGTGGCGCTGCAAGGACAGGATATGACGACTTGGATCATGCAGCAGAGCCGGGATAAAGGGGTGACTATCGATAAGAAAGAAGCGGCGTTTCTCATTGAAATGGCTGGTTCCGATCTATTGATGCTGTCGACTGAAATAGATAAAATAGCAGGGTATCTGGCGTTTTCCGGAACGGTTACTGAGGATATTATTGAACAGCTCGTACCGCGGACACCTGAAATGGATGTTTTTCGTCTGACGGATTCATTCGTCAATAACAGGAGAGCGGAATCATTGTCTGTTTATCATGATTTGCTTCGCAACGGTGAAGAGCCGATTATGCTCTCTTCGTTAATTGCCAGTCAGGTACGGCTGATGATTCATATCGTGAATCTGCGGAAGAAAGGCTATCAGCAACAGCAAATTGCCACGACGCTTCACATTCATCCGTACCGGGTGAAATTGATGATGCAAAAAAGTCTGCCGGCTATGACTGTTCTGATGAAAGCGCTGGATGATCTGGCGACGATCGATCTGCAGCTTAAGACGATGAGCGGCAACCGGCAGCGGCGCTTGGAATTATTTTTGATGAATGGTTTGTAACACAATGAAATGTTCCGCAAATAATATAAAAAAAGACTGCCATCATATGAGTGGCAGTCTTTTAATATTTCATTATTGAGCTTTTTTAGTTAAGCGTGATTTTTGACGAGCTGCAGTGTTTTTATGGATAAGACCTTTACGAGCAGCAGTATCCACTTTTTTTACAGCATCCTTCAAAAGCGCTTGTGCGTTTTCATCTTCACTGATGATCGCAGCGTCCGCTTTACGGATTGCTGTACGCATAGCAGCTTTCACATGTGAGTTTTGCACGTTAGCAGCGTTACTTTGTTTCACGCGTTTAATTGCACCTTTAATGTTTGGCATTTCATTCACCTCCAGCTTTCAGGTAAGGCAAGAGTGTTTCCACTATCATCCGGACATCTCTTTACAACAAGCATAATTTTAACAAAGCTCATGAAAGAATGCAAGAAAAAAAGGTAAAGTATATCAGCTTTACAGCAATCTTTTTCAGAATAATCACCGCTGATTTGCACAAGCTTTATATAAGAGGTGATTATCATGACGGAAATTAATTATTATCGGACAGATTTAATTGATGAAAGTGATGAATTTGTCAGGCATCAAGGAGCAAATGAAGAGAAAAAACTGAAAAAGATGTCAGGTATATCTGTAGAAGAACAGACGATTGGCCGAATAAAAGCGACAACTGTGAAAGTAACAGCAGAAGGCGAGGAAGAGATTGGAAAAGCGAAAGGTACATACATTACGCTGACTATCCCGACTCTCGCTGTTCATGAAATCGATGAATTAAAAAAGCTTTGTGATACAGTCGTTGAAAAAATGGATAATTTGCTGAAAGAAAAACTGGACGGCAATTTTGATAAAATCCTTTTTATCGGACTTGGCAACCCGGATATCACGCCGGATGCTGTAGGTCCTGTGACAATGGGATTTGTGAAAGAAGTTATTCCGGATTATTACGAAGAGGATGACAGTGGAATCTTGGTTTATGCACCCGGCGTGACAATTCAGACCGGTCTGGAGACAGCATCATTCGTTAAGGCCATCGTAGAAGAAGCAAAACCCGATGTCTTGATTGTCGTCGATGCACTGGCTGCCAGAAGCAGTTCTCGGCTGTGCAGAACCGTACAGCTGACAGACACGGGTATCCATCCCGGCTCGGGCGTCGGAAACAGCAGGAAGGAGTTGTCCGAAAACAGCCTTGGAATTCCTGTGATTGCGATTGGTGTGCCGACCGTCGTGGACGGGCCGGTGCTTGTAGCGGACGCGATCGATACGATGTTCGGCTATATCGCCGCGAAAATAGAGGAGGAGGGCATGCCGTCATCTAAACTGGCGACTCCGCGTTTTGCCCAGCGGTCGACGAATGACGCGGACCGTACTTCATTGGCTCCGATTTTTGGCGACTGGTCCTCGTGGTCGCATGAAGAACGGATTCAGCTATTTGAAGAAGTCCTGACACAGCAAGAATTATCAACTTTCATTTCACCAAAAGAAATTGATTCGTGGGTCGCGCAGTATGCAACCTCCCTTTCCAGTTCTTTATTAAATTGGATTAGAAAAGTCAAAGAATAATTCAGTCATGGTCCTTTTTTCTTCTGCATACAGTGGAAGATAGAGGAGGGAGCATCATGAAAAAAACTTTGCAAATCTGGATGAGCGTCATATTCCTGCTATTCATCTTCCCTGTCGTTCTGCAGTTCCTGCCTAAAGAACCGACAATTCCACCTGCTTTCTCATTGAAGGAACCAAGCATGATTGTCTATGCATCAAATATTCTGGAAGAAGATATCGAGCCGAAAGTGGAAGGGAATGTGCTGATTTATTCGACGCATTCCCATGAAGCGTATGAACCGATTACGAAAGCGGCTAATGGAAAAATAGCTGCGTCCCACCATTCAGAAAATATTATGAAGGTCGGCAGTAAACTGAAGGACAATCTGAACGTTAATGGTGTGACAGCTGAGCAGCTGGATCTTGATATCGTCAAAATTATGCAGAAGGAAAAAATTCCTTATCACCGGTCTTACGCAGCCATTCGTCCGTATGTCAAGGAAAAGGTAGAGCAGCAGCCGTATGATCTCGTGATCGATCTGCACCGGGATTCATTGGGACCGTCAAGGTCGACAATCACTCATGCGAACGAGCGCTATGCCAAAGTCGGTTTTGTGGTAGGCAAAGATCATCCTTTCTTTGAAAAGAATTTAAGCAAAGCAAAACAATTAAAAGATCAAATGGAACAGCGTGTGCCTGGATTAACGAGGGAAATCATTATTAAAGGCGGACGTGGAGTTGACGGTAAATACAATCAGGACCTCGATACCAGCATGATTCTGATTGAGCTTGGCGGCGTCGGGAATACGGAAACTGAACTAAACCATACCATTTCAGTCATCGGAGAATCTGTTTCTGCCTTATTAACTGTGCAATAACCTCTCAAATATTGAAGTCTGCAAGGTTCACTGCTATAATTCAATTAGTCTAAATAGGTTCGTAAACGTAGGAGTGAACAGGGATGAATCAAGAGCAGAGAGCAGCACGTCAGAAGAACATACGGAATTTTTCTATCATCGCCCATATCGATCATGGGAAATCGACGTTAGCTGATCGTATTTTAGAAAAAACAGAAACCGTCAGCAAGCGTAATATGAAATCACAGACATTGGATTCCATGGACTTGGAACGTGAACGCGGCATTACGATTAAACTGAATGCTGTCCAATTAACATACACCGCTAAAAATGGTGAAGATTATACATTTCATTTAATTGATACACCGGGTCACGTCGACTTTACGTATGAAGTTTCCAGAAGTCTGGCTGCTTGTGAAGGCGCCATTCTGGTCGTTGATGCAGCCCAGGGAATTGAAGCACAAACACTGGCCAACGTTTATCTGGCACTGGATAATGATTTGGAGATCCTGCCGGTAATCAATAAAATTGATCTTCCTGCCGCTGATCCTGAAAAGGTAAGACAAGAGGTGGAAGATGTCATCGGGCTTGATGCTTCAGAAGCGGTTCTGGCATCTGCCAAAGCCGGTATCGGCATCGATGAAATCCTGGAACAAATTGTAGAAAAAGTACCGGCTCCCGAGGGAGACCCTGATGCTCCTTTGAAAGCGCTGATTTTCGACTCGCATTATGATCAATATAAAGGGGTTATTGTGAACATCCGAATTGTCGAAGGCAGAGTAAAGCCCGGCGACAAAATTCGTATGATGGCAACAGGAAAAGAATTCGAAGTTCTCGAAACGGGTGTCTTTACCCCGACCATATCCATGCGTGATGAATTGACGGTAGGAGACGTCGGTTTCTTATCTGCGTCTATTAAAAACGTCGGTGACACGCGTGTCGGTGATACTGTGACCACAGTAGAGAACTCTGCAAGTGAGCCTTTGCCGGGTTACCGCCGCATGAATCCGATGGTGTTCTGCGGGCTCTATCCGATTGACACATCTAAATACAATGATTTGCGTGAAGCACTGGAAAAACTAGAACTGAATGACTCCGCTTTAGAATATGAAGCAGAAACATCCCAGGCGCTTGGTTTCGGCTATCGCTGCGGTTTCCTCGGCCTGCTGCATATGGAGATCATCCAGGAGCGGATCGAGCGTGAATTTAAGATTGACTTGATCACAACAGCACCAAGTGTTATTTATAAAGTGAATTTAACAGACGGTACGTCCATAAACGTCGATAATCCGTCTATGATGCCGACTGCACAAAAAGTTGATTACGTTGAAGAACCTTACGTCAAAGCATCTATCATGGTGCCGAACGATTACGTAGGGGCTGTTATGGAGTTATGCCAGCACAAACGCGGTGATTTCATTACCATGGATTATATGGACAGTACGCGTGTAAACGTTATTTATGAACTGCCGCTCGCGGAAATTGTGTACGATTTCTTCGACCAGCTGAAGTCCGGCACAAAGGGCTATGCATCTCTTGACTACGAGCTGATCGGCTATAAACGTTCGAAACTTGTAAAAATGGATATCTTGCTAAACGGTGAAAATGTCGATGCACTGAGCTTCATTGTCCATAATGATTTCAGCTACGAGCGCGGAAAAGCGATCGTCGAGAAGTTGAAATCTCTTATTCCGAGACAACAGTTTGAAGTGCCGGTTCAAGCGGCGATAGGACAGAAAATTGTAGCCCGTTCGACGATTAAATCAATGGGCAAGAACGTTCTTGCTAAATGTTACGGGGGAGATATATCCCGTAAACGAAAACTTCTTGAAAAGCAAAAGGAAGGTAAGAAGAAAATGAAGCAAGTCGGATCGGTAGAAGTGCCACAAGAGGCGTTCATGGCCGTTCTGAAGATGGATGAAGACTAAGTAGCGTAGGTATGCGGTTTATATTTTATTTATGATATGCAAATAAGTGTTTTGCCACCGTGGTGCCACCGTAGCGAGATTTCATGATGGCAACAGAGAGCAGGCGGCTGATCATTTCAGATTACGCATGGCCTGCTCAAATATATCGATTGTTTCATCTTGCATCTTCTGCGTTAAGTGTGAATAGGTGTCGATGGTTATTGCAGATCTGCTATGACCAAGACGCGCTTGGATGTCTTTCACCTTTGCGCCATTCTCCATCAGCATAGTTGCATGTGTATGACGTAAGCTGTGAAAATTAAATTCAATATTTATTTTTTCTTTCAGTTTTCGTGTATTATATTTAATAACAGAAGGCGTGATGATGCTACCACATTCTTTCACGCATACGTGATCTGATTCCGTATAATGAGCACCGTACTTGAGTTTATTTTTCTTAATCCAAGTACGGTGTTTTTTTAATATCTGTACGATAGTCTGGCCGAGGGGTATTTGACGCTCAGAAGAAGCTGTCTTGGTCGTGCCTAGTGTCCACTCCGTACCTACCTTTATCATCGCCTGCTCGACTGTCAAAGTGCCGCGCGCTAAATCCACATGCTTCCATTCTAGGCCACACACTTCGCTGACACGCAAACCTGCATGCAGTCCAATCTGGAAAGGGATATAAAGCGGATGATCTTCACTCAGATATTCCTGGATCTTTTTTAAGCTTTCCATCGGTAATATCTTCAAATCCTTCTCAGTAGACTTCCTTTGGTCGTATGACGGCATGATGACATATTGCATGGGATTCTCTTTAATAAAGCCCCATGGATGCACAGCGTGACGCAGGGCGTTGTTGACGACACTGGCAAAGATACTTAAGGACTTCTTCGCATAACCTTCTCTGTATAAGTCATTCACAAATTGCTGCAAGATAGCAGGTGTTAGAGAGCGCAGCCGATACTTCCCTAGCGCAGGTTTGATCTGTAGCCTGATGGCACTTTCATAGTTCATTTGCGTGTTATGCTTCAAGTTCACTTCTGCATATTCATTGAACCAGTAGTCCAGGAAGTCGGCCATGGTCATTGTAGACGGTTCAAAATGCATACCACTGTTTTCGTATTCAGTAATAGCCTTCCGTAGCGCACGCTCAGCTTCTTTCTTATCTGGCCCCACCACGCGCTCCACTCGCTGCCGTTTTCCATCCACCATCCCCAAATCAAAATAGTAATACCAGTTCTTTCCCCGTTTTCGCAATCCTCCGCGCATTTCAATCTTCTCCTTTCTGGATATAAAAACACCTATAAGAAAAGAGCAAACGAATGAGTCTGCTCTGTCTTTTTAATTACTAGCGCTAGTGATTAAAGATCTTGTGTGAATCGTATAGCTTTACCAATAATCCGGGCTGGGTTGTCCTCCGTAATTATGTACGGATCATGTGCTGGATTGTCAGGCATGAGTATGACCGTGTCACCTTGCTTGCGTACGCGTTTCAGAGTAGCATCTTCGTTGCCGTTCATTAGTACTGCTGCTATCTCTCCGTATTCCACCTCTGGCTGTTCTCTGATCAGTACATGCGATCCATTTGGTATGGTTGGTTCCATACTGTCACCTGTCGCTTCCAGATAGAAGGTAGTGCCGGATGGTAGCATGTCAGGTGATTCGTATCGATAACCCTTAATGTTTTCTTCCGCGAGTATCGGATCACCACATGCGATCTTGCCGAGAACAGGGATCCGGACTGTCGGAGGGGCTACCTCAATTAAATTTGATGGTTTACCTTCCGAAATTAAGGTTTGATCTGTCACCAAATCTGAATGTTTTACATTAAAGAATTCTGCTAATGCTTGAATTTTATCAATGCGCGGATACTTGATACCGCGAACCCAGTTAGATGCAGTCATTTCACTTACTCCAATTTTTTCAGCTAAAATCTTTTGGTCAATTCCTCTACTTTGTATTAAACTTTCAAGGTTATCAGCTAAAATTTCTCTTTGTGATTTCATTATCTCACCACCTTTCTACATCTATTGTAAACTATTAGTTTTGAAAAGGGAATACTTTTTGTTCAAATAATAAACTTTAAGTATTGACAATATACTTTAAGTTTATTATGATATATACAGAGTTCGACAAAGGTAGGTGAAGAATATGAAACTATCGCTTGAAGCATTACGGGTGAATGCCGGAATGACGCAGCAAGATGTAGCTGATCGTCTAGGCGTATCTCGTTCAACAGTAATCAAGTGGGAAGGCGGAATAGTTGAACCAAAAGAACTCGTCATTTATGCACTGGCGAAGCTTTACGAAGTGGAAATTGATACAATTCGTATCCCGGCCTAAAAGAATAATCACTGGTAAACTTTAAGTTTACAAGTTAGTCTTTTTATCAACTTTGATTAAAAAGAACAAATTATGAAGGGGGGAACCTTTAATGCATGAGTTACTGGACGTCTCAGAAGTAGCAAGGCGTTTAAAGTGCAACAAAAACACCGTATACGATTTAATTCGTTCCGGCAGACTTGTCGGATTGAAGTTGGGAAGAATGAAAGTTTCTACTATGGAGTTGAACGACTTCATGAAGAGGTACGCCGGTAAAGACGTGAGCGATCCACACCGGATCACTAATCTTCCGGGCGATATTGAAATTTTAAATGAAAGGAAGGAAGCACAATGACAACAAAAACACTACCAAATGTAACAGTAGAACAAATTCACATTCTGACGTACCGCCTGAAAAACATCCTGCAGCACAAAACACGGGACCACATCAAGCGGATGCGCCTGGACATCATGTTGGAGGATATCGAGCTGTTATATGGGCAGAATGCTATCAAGAATCATCCTGTAATCAATCAGTTCTATGAAACTATCCAGGAAGAAAGAGAGGCGGTCTCATGATCAGCTTGAATGAAGTGGCTACGTTAGCCAATCAACTTTCAGCAATCCGGGATGATTCCAAGACGGAATTATACCACGGCATCATACAAATCAGTGTAGGTGCTCAAAGTGTGGTCTTGCTTCAACTGGATACATTTCTTACGGAGTTTGTCGAATATGACGTGCAAGCTGATAAGGACATCGGCATTCGACTACACCAGTCCATTTTCGGCGTCAACTTCGAAACGTGGATAGCGGTTGGGGACGTGATCGAGCTGCGAGCCAGTATGCCGGAGCACCACGAGTATATTGTCCGACAGATTCAGGTGGAGACATTATGAACGTAGAAGGGGGCAAACGATCTAACTCTTGGCACGGCCCCGGTATAAGCTCGCTGCGTTGTCCGTATCCAGAGTGCGGGCATATGGCGCAAATTATCACAAAAGCTCATTGCCGTATAAATCACGACATGGAGCGCGAAGAGATTGCCGAAAAATACGGCTATCCAGTAACAGTAAAAATGAGACCAGCATTTAAAGGAGAGAGGTAAATGTTGCAGCAAGAACAACTAATTGATGGAAAGCCGGCCTACTTTATTACAGGTATCAAAGTAGATTTATATGGCCGCAAACGGTACAAATGCCGTTACACCTGTGAGTGCGGTAATAAAGGCAATCACTACATTCCGCTCGGTACCGACTATGTCACTTGCCACGTGTGCGAGTATCACAATTATGTGGAGCCTGCTGGACGGGTAGGGAAAGACGGCGTGCCTGCTCGGGACAAGCGCGGTAATTATTTTATTGCTTATGCATTTAGGTATTGAAGGGAGGTGAATCAAATGGGTGAATACGCAGAAATGATATTAGACGGCAGCTGTTGCGATCGATGCGGTGAGTTTCTAGGTAGTCCCTCTGGTTATCCAGGAATGTGCCAAGACTGCCATCATGAATGGTCTGCAACAGAAACAGAAAAACTTTCAAACCAGGAGGAAATATGACATGAAAATCAAACTCAAAGATCTTCAATTGAAGAATTTTAAAAGTCACCAGGACCTATCCGTAAACTTTGGCGAGCGCACGGAGATCACTGGTGACAATGCAAAAGGTAAAAGCTCCATCACCGAAGCTGTTACATGGCTATTATACGGCACGGATGCAGTGGGTAGCAAATTGGATCCGACACCAGTGACGTATGAAGCTGACTCTATCGGTGTCTATCTGACGATGCTGAAAGACGAAGAACTATTGACGTTCGGCAGAGAAGTCAACGGCACGCGCAATAAATTTATTTTGAATGATGTGCCGTCAAAGGCTACTGAATTCAACGAAGTCATTAACGAAATGCTTCCGAAAGATTTGTTTCTATCACTGTATAATCCAGCGCACTTCTTCACGCTTCACTGGGAAAAACAACGGGAAATGCTTTTAAGCTATACGATCCCACCGGCAAATAAAGAAGTGTTTGACCAGCTGCCGAAACCACAAGCGGAGAAGTTGGCTGTTTTGGTCAAGAAACATTCGCTTTCTGACTTAGATAAGATCCATCGCGATAATAAAAATAAAAAAGAAAAGGCATATATTGCCGCGCAAAGCCGGACCAAAACATTGCAGGAACAATTACAACAATACGGTTCCATGATTCCGCATGAGTCCTTACAAGTGGAAGTTGCGCAGCTGATCAAAGAACGTGACGAAAAAGAGAAACTTACTGATGCTGCTGGTGATGCTAACGGAAGGATCCGCGTGTTGCAAAGCCAAATTGACGGTTTAACCAAACAAATTGATAACGGTCGTTTAAATCACACCAATTTAAAGCAAAGAGAAATAGACACGAACTGCCATTCATGCGGTCAAGAGCTGACAGATGAAGCTAAATCGACAGCAGAACAATCGAAAGACGCCCAATTGAAATCTATTGCTGACAGTGTTAACCCGCTTATCCAGAAGCGAAAAGAGTTGCGAGAAGAACTGGCCGATCTACCTTCAGTGGATGTTCCGTCTGAACTAAGAGAAAGTCTGCAAACTTTGCAATCAAAAATTGTAGAGATTGAACGGCAGATTGATAGACACAGGCAACTTGAATACCTGGAGGCAGACATTGAAAAGGCTCAGACATCCGAAAAAGAAACGAAAGAATCGCTCAATGAATCCATCTTTATTATAGATGCAATTAAAGCTTTTCATGCAAAAGAGGCAGAGCTGCAGGCGGAGAAAGTACAAGGCTTGTTCAAAAACCTGTCTATCAAATTATTCGAAACGGTGAAATCCACTGGAGAAATGAAACCGACATTTGAGATTCAGATGGACGGCAAGGACTATAAGAAACTTTCTTTATCTGAATCTATTCGTGCAGGTCTTGAATTGCGTGACGTACTGTCAGAGCAAAGCGAAATTATCGTCCCTTGCTTCATCGATAATGCGGAATCTATTACGAAGTTTGATCCTCCAAATGGGCAGTTGATTATTAGTCGGGTTATTGCTGGCGCAAAATTGGAGGTTTCTATTAATGAGTGAATTCACCGGATATGGTCGTGCCAACACTATTGACTTTGGAGATTATGTAGAAATTGAAATGCATCGATATGGCGCTCCAAATGAAATGTTTCTTCATAAAGTGGTCAGCGCATTGCGCTCTAACACATGGATAGATACACCATTGAAGTGGGATTCCCAGCCAACAATTCATCCTGAAATAGAACCCGTGTTAAATGTAATTCAGTGTGGAATTGATGAAACAAAAGTTATTCGCGTTAGACAAAAAGACTGCAAATTAAGGGAGCTGAATTGAAATGAAAGCACTAGGAATCATTCGTAAAATCGATAACCTCGGAAGAATAGTAATCCCGAAAGAAGTCCGCAGAACGCAGGAGTGGGAAGAAGGGCAAGCAATGGAGTTTTTCATGGATGGCCACAAGCTCATTATCCAGTCATATGAAGGCGAGCGCAAAAAGGATGACGCAATCAGCAAGCTGGAAAAGTTGCGTGACGGAATTGAAGTTGGCACCGAACGGCAGGAATTTGACTCAGTCATTGATTACTTGAAAGGCGTGGATTGAGTATGGAAATTAAAGAAATTCAAGTAGGTTTCACGTATACAAAGAATCTCGGAAACTTCGAAAGTTTGAAAGTAGATGCTGGCGCTCGAATTACTGTTGAACCTGGTCAGGATATTGATCAACTTTACTCAAAAGCCTACCGCGAAATGAAGCAACAAATAAAATTCGGATTGAATGAATTCGGAAAGGGTGTATTTTAAATGCAGCAAAATCAATTATCTACTCATCAATCATTAACTCCAGAAATTCAAGAAGCATTCCAGCCGCAAGTATTGGACGTAATTCGTAATTCGTTTGCGCCAAACGCGACAGAATCGGAGTTCTTACTTTTCGCTCATAAAGCGGCGTCATACGGTCTCGATCCGTTTAAAAATGAAGTCTTTTTTATTAAGTACGGGAGCACGGCGCGTATCCAATTTGCTGCAGAAGCGTACTTGACAAAAGCACGCGAAAAAGAAGGTTTCCAGCCGCCTGATACGCAGATGGTCCATGAAAACGATGAGTTCAAAATTGCTATGAATAAAGAAACAAAGGATATGGAAGTAGAACTTCACGAAATCGGATTCCCACGTGGCAAGATCATTGGTGCTTACTCAATCGCTTATCGTGACGGCCATCGTCCAGTAACAGTGATCATGGACATTAATGAGGTGGATCACATGTTCACCGGGCAAAACAAGGATAACTGGAAAAAGTGGACAAGCGATATGTTTGGCAAGCATGTTCAGCAGCGGGCGCTTAAACGTCAATATGGCTTGGAATTTGACGACATTACAATCTCACAAAATCAAGATGGCGCTGCTCCTGAAAATCGCCAACCAAAAGATATCACTCCCAAACAAGAAGTAATTGACCAACCGCAACCAGATCCAAAAACAGAAAGTGATCATTTGCGTGATGAAATTAATGCGAAATTTAAACAGCTTGGAATCAATAGCAATAAAGAGGCTGGTGACTGGCTGCAATTGAATGCTCCAGACATCAATCCTAAGACTGCAACAGAGTCGGAAATGCTTGGTTTGATTCAGCTGCTTGATATGAATATTGAAATGGCAGAAGTGCAGCAGACGCAGGAAGATGACCAGATGCTGTGATAGTAATCGGGCTGCGGCTTGAATAGCGCAGCTACACTTTTATAAAGGTGGAATAATCATGATTCAGATTAAAAAAGAGCATTTGAATTTTGCGGCTTCTGCGGCAATCGGTTTTTCTGAAAATAAGAATTGGGAAACATATCAAGATGCAGACTATCCCGGATTGCTAGCGCTACGAATGGGCGCAGATCGGGATTGCGTGGAAGTCTACGAGATAGGAAAAGAGGTTGCTAATTTCGTACAGATGTTAGAGCCACAACCCGCACCAGAGAAAGAAGCGATGGATTTCATTTTCTATTCCGCAAAATTGAATAAAGAAAAAAACTTCACTTATAGTTTTGAACAGGGCTTAATCGGCAGCATATCAGCAGCGGCCGATCAACTAAAAGGACGAATCGGCAAAACTGCAACAAAAAAAGAAGCGCAAGAAACAGCGGAGATTATCGCTTATCTTGTCGCAACTTCCGCAAGTCTAGGTGCAAGGATGTTGAAAAACGTATGAAGATTAACATTCTAGCAAGCGGATCCACAGGCAACTGCATTGCAATAACAGCTGGGAATAAAACGATTTTAATTGATGCTGGAATTGCGAAAACGAAGATTGAAAAAGCGTTGATGAATGTCAATATCAGGCCGGATCAAGTCGAAGCTATTTTTGTTACTCATGCTCATGGCGATCATGTCAAGGGTCTGCCGATCGCCAATAAATACGGCATTCCTGTATTTGCTGGCGCTAAGGAATGGCAAAGTATTAAAGGGATTGATGAAGAACACAGAAATGGCATAAGCGAAGACTATTGTTTTGGTCACGGTCCGTTTTTACTCACCGCTTTCAGGACACATCATGACTCATTTGATCCAGTCGGTTACACAATTCAGGGCCAAGAAGAAAAAATCAGTGTCTGCTTGGACACAGGGCACATAGATCCTGCCATGCTGCTGGCAATGGCCGACAGTGACATCTACATCATCGAATCCAATCACGAACCGCGAATGGTCGAAGCGTCCGCTTATCCAAACAGCGTCAAGGCCCGAATTATTTCTCACATCGGACATTTAAGCAACCAGCAGACTGCAGAAGCGCTGTCCAAACTTGTGCGGGGCAGTGGCGAACAAATTTATCTGGTCCATTTAAGCAATAAAAACAACATGCCAGCCCTGGCTGAAATGACCGTGAAGCGCGAGCTGCTGAAAAAAGGATTGACAGCCGGCAAGCACTACGAATTGGAGGTTGTTTGAATGCATGTGCAAGTACACATAAATGATTACACTATGATTCTTCAGGCTATCGTGAAATTGCAGAAAGAGAATACCGCCCTAAAAAGTAAGCTTGAAGCGGGAAAGTTGCATGTTTTGACTAATGATGTTGCCAACCGTATTAATCACTGGATGAACGTTCCGTACCGCGACGTTAGCGAACGGCAGGATATTGAGAACTTCGCAAAGGAAATCACTAAATACATTGACAGCCAATTAAGAACTTGAACAGGGTGAGTGATTATGGCAAATCCACAAATAGAAGAAGGTTATACGCGGATTGCCAATGAGATCCTTGGAGAAGTTATGAAGTTAAACCTCAACGGCACACAATTTCGGCTCGTCATGGCAATTTGGCGTTATACGTACGGATTCCAGAGGAAAGGTCATGAAATGTCATTATCTTTTCTGGTAGAAGCAATTAGTGCCTCGCGCAGTCAGGTGACACGCGAACTAAATGCATTGATTGATAAAAGAATAATTGTTGTCGTTGGGGTTGGAAAAGGAGGGAGTCGAAAATTGGGGTTTAATAAGAATCACACAGAATGGGAGAGGGGTACTCTAAATAGGGTATACCCTAATCCGAGTACAGAGGTGTACTCTAATCAGGGTACAGAAGTGTACTCTAATCCGAGTACCAAGAAAGAAAGAACTAAAGAAAGAATTAAAGATACTCGTCAATCCAAAAAATATGACGAGGACAACACCTATTTCAAAATGGCAATCTACTTTCACGAACGTGTCTCAAGAGTTGCAAATGATGCTGGCATAGCCCATCTAATTAAAAAGTCGAATATGCAGACTTGGGCAGACGATATGAGAAAACTTGTCGAGATCGATATGGTGGACAAGCAACTGGCGAAAAAAGTTATGGATTGGGTTACTGAGGATTCTTTCTGGCGTACCAATGTTTTATCCGCTAAAAAGCTACGTGAGAAATTTATGGACCTGGCAATCAAAATGAATGCAGAAAAGCAGCCGCAGCAACCGAAGAATGTGTATGATCCGCGCGATAAAGAAATAGCCTTCCAGCAACATATTCAGAATGGAGGCAATCCGGATGAATTTGATTGGAGTCGATGAAACGTCAGACGCGGAACAATCTGTATTAGGTGCCATCTTCTTAGATCCGAATGTATTAGACGAAATCCATTTTATCGAAGATCGTGATTTTCTCGACGCTCGTCATCAGCAGATCTTTCGTGTGATTAAATGGCTTGATCAGCGCAGTAAACCTATTGATGTGACAACGGTCGCTGAAATGTATATCCAGCACAACCGAACGAATGATTTGAGCATCAGCTATATTACACAGCTTGCTGCAGGCGTACCAAGCACGTCCAATATCGTACACTATGCAAATATGGTCCGTTCCAAAGCAATCAGACGGCGAGGCATGGTAGTAGCTGACCAAATAAAAGAACTGATTCATGAAGACTTCGACAGCGATGAACAGTATTTCGCAAAAGTGGAATCACTGATTTCTGATATGCGGCCTGAAGACAATGGAAAAATGCAGAACTTTGCAGAAACCAGACGCGCATACTTTGAACATCTACGCTCGCAGAACATTGACTACATGGAAACGAAATTTCCGAAATTTGACGGATGGGCGCACGGGTTATGGAGAGGCTGGCTATTTGTAAGTGCTGGCCGCCCGTCTGTCGGTAAAACGGCTATGCTGCTGCAGAGAGTAATGGGAGTAGCGCAATCCGGCCCGGTACTCATCTGGTCACAAGAAATGGATGATAACGATCTGAAAGACCGGATGATTTCGAATATGACGGGGATCCCTTACGCATCTATTACAAATAAAAGCCTGACGCCCAAACAATTGGGATTTGTTGAAGAGGCATACAATCAGCTCGAGAGTCTTCCGCTATATATCCAGGATTCTAGTGGTGTGTCTATTGACGAAATACGAGCCACTGCCAGACGCTTCAAACGGCAATACGGGGAGCTTGCAATGATTGCGGTGGATTACTTGCAAATTATGCATATCCCGCAAAAAAGCAATGAGACGCGCGCCCAGGCTATCGGTAATGTGACAGGTGCAGCTAAACAGATTGCTAGAGATATGGATTGTTGTTTCATGATGCTCTCTCAAATGACGCGTGACAGTGAGAATTTCAAAAAGCCGACATTGGCCCACTTAAAAGAATCCAGCTCCATCGAACAGGACGCAGACGTTGTTGAATTCTTGTGGCACGATCAGAACGATATGGACCCGCAAGGTAAAGTGATTCAGCAGTTTATTGCAAAGGGACGAAATATCGGGATTAATGAATTCCGTTTGCTGTTCCGTGGATGGAAACAGCAGTTTGTGGAGTTGGATAAATAATGGAGCTGTTGACGGTGGATGAAATTCTTAGTCTTTATTTTGCAGCTGCGGGGATATTCTTGTTTGCTTATTTGATGGGGTTTCTTCGCGGGAGAGAGTGATGAAGATTTGACGGATAATGCGAAGGAGTGAATACCTGTGAAGACATGCAATGAATGCGGTGAAGAATGCGAATACTGGGCAGATGAAGTCGCTGAACTATGTGAATCATGTTTAAGCGACATAGAAAGTTAATACGCATTCCGAGAATTATGCGTAACAAGGGGGTGGAGTATTGATCAAGATTCTTGAACTGTTCGGCGGAATCGGAGCGCCGAGGAAGGCATTGATTAATCTTGGTGTATCTCATAAAACAATTGATTATGTCGAATGGAATGAAAAAGCAGTCCGCACATATAACGCAATGTTCGATAATCTATACAAGCCTGAAAGTGTTGTTGGTTACAGCTTGCAACCAGATATTCTTGTTCATGGTTCGCCATGCCAAGATTTTTCAATAGCAGGAAAGCAATACGGCGGCAATATAAGTGACGGCACCAGGAGTTCTTTACTCTTTGAAACTATCAAAATAATCGAGAGTTTAGGAATATGGAAACCGAAATTCGTCATTTGGGAAAACGTGAAGAACGCTCTCTCCAAGAAGATGGTTTCCGCGTTCAATCATTATATGCGCGATATGGAAGCACTGGGGTACACCAATTCTTATGAAATTCTCGATGCGAGAGAATTTGGCATACCTCAGGCGCGAGAAAGGATATTCACCGTTTCAGTTTTGGGTGACAAGTCGTTTGATTTTTCGAAGTTGCAAAGAAGACCAATGCAACCGATCGAATCATTTCTTGAGAATGAAGTAGATGAAAAATATCTCATCACTCAACCTAGTATGATTCGTAAATTGCCAGACAAGCCAGTTGTTTCGGGAACATATGGAGGGAGAATGTTAGACGAGGTAAAAGACTTCGTTTATACGATCACCACTAAACAAATGCGTTGCCCTAACAGCGGAGTAATTCGTGTGGATGCTGACAGTTGGAGATATTTAACGGAACGCGAATGTTGGAGATTGATGGGCTTTGATGATTCGGACTTTGACGCAGCACTTCTCGAACATCCGTCCAGAGAAGGTTGTCTAAATGGAACACTCTACCATCAGGCCGGGAACAGCATTGTAGTACAAATACTTGAAGCTATATTCGAGCTATTGATTAGTGGAGAATATTCATCTGATTTCAGTGTTGAGAAAGATGGTCAGGTGCAATTGATTTGTTGAACATTTCGAAGATCAGCTGCCGAAGGGATATTTTATATTATTACTTATGATTCTTCAAGCCTACCCAGCTTGTGGGCAGATCTTTTGATTAAATCTTTTATTGCCGTTAATTGATTATGAGTTCAATCAATTCATAAATCAGCAAAAAGATTCTGATCAGCAGAAGAATCATAAGAAAATACCTCCTTATTCAGTTAACTTAGTTTATGCAAGTTACCTGTTTTTATGTGAAAGGAGAATCTGAATGAAGCGAACCAATGCAAAAGGCATCACTCGCCAAGTAGCCGTAAAAACTATCAATTGCAGAATATGCGGGGATGAGCAGCAGGCGCAAGTAGGTAGCGTATGCCATAAAGATAACCTGTGTATTATGTGCGCTAATCACAAAACGAAGTCTCGGAAAAATGAAAATAGATATAAAAATTTTGAAGTTCAATAGGGGGAACTAAATTGACAAATTATAAAGATTTAACTTACGAAGATAAACAAAAAGCGCTGGATGAAGCACACGCCATCATGAATGCGCCCAACTTACAAGATACAACTGACCGCGTTCGCGTTTGGGCAATCACGCGAGGACTTGATGAGGCAGATCCACTCAAACAGATGCTTAAACTCATAGAAGAAGTAGGAGAGATTGCTGCTGCTCTAGCTCGTGGAGATATGCAAGCTGCAAAGGACGGAATTGGCGATGTGCATGTTGTGCAGACCATTCTTTCTATGCAACTCGGAACCTCAATCGAAGAGTGTGCAGGCATCGCTTACAACGAAATCAAAGACCGTAAAGGAAAGATGGTCAATGGAGTATTTGTGAAAGAATCAGATCTTCCAACGGAAAGGGCTGAATGAAATGACTGATCGATTAATCGCCATGATTACAGATTACAAGAATCACGGCGAACGTGTTGACGAAGTACTTTTTCAAGAAGTCACAAAAACCGTCCATAAACTACAAAAGGCGGATGACTTGTTACAGAAATTATATTACGAAATGGGAAAGAACGCGGGTTCAGATATTGAATTGTGGCAAGAAATTAAGTGGTATATGAACATTATGAAAGCGTCAGATCCGACATGAGATTCGTAGGCATTGACCCATCTACTAAAACAGGATTTGTTGCACTCGATGAAGATGGCCAAACTTTGAGAGCCAAAGAATTAATGGGCATTGGTGATAAGGATCCCGTTCGCATGATTACGTTAATCGACGAAGTTATGAGACACGTTGAAAAAGATGACTTGATTGTGATCGAGGGCTTCGGTTTCGCATCTCAGCAAGCCATACAGTCTGGTGGTATCGGCTGGGGTATAAGAATGGCATTAACCAGGCGCAGTATGAAGTATATAGAAGTCGCTCCAAACGCGTTGAAGAAGTTTGTTAATGTAACCGGATGGAAAGGTGAAGCGGGCGACAAACAAAGGCTGCAAGGCGCAGAAAAGAAGAACGCGGTTATGGATTCAGTTAAGGCACATTTTGGATTTGTTCACAGTAGCGATAACGTAGTGGATGCATATGTCTTGGCTCAGATTGGTAAGTCGATTAAAAATAAATCGGTAAATTATCAATACCAAAAAGAAGTAATTGAAACAATTATCACACCACCAAAAACCAAAAAGAAGGGTAGGAAATAATGATGAAAAAAATCGAATTGCACGTTTTATTTAAGAAGATCCAGAAGGATGATAAGAAGGAAGTTTTGGAGTTTCACATTTTAAGTGATGAGATTCCGCATAAATCGGAATTGATTGGCATGGCCGGAGGAATTGCTATTCTGGAAGTAGAAGGCACGGAAAAGCTCACTGCCGAATTTAAGAGCATTCAGAAGGACTCCAAGAAGGCCGCTCTGAAGTTTGAAGCGAAGGGCGACAATAATGAGAAGATTGTGCAGCTCTATCGTTTGGCTGGCAGCAACGTGAAGCTGAACTTAGAAGAAAGTCAGATGTCGATTGATGAGTTTTATGATGAGGACGAGCATGAGGGGCTTGAATATAATCTGGATAAGAACGGCACTGTTGAAGTTGTAGACGGCCAGATTACATCTGAAGAAGTGTTAGCTGATGATGAACCGTTATTGCAGTGAGCCATAACCAAATTAGTAAATCGGGGTAGGTGAGCGCGTTGTATGATTGGCTAAAAGATTATCGAAATATAGAAATTGAAATCATTAAGTTGGAAAACAAAATCACGCGTGAAAAAAGAGAATTAGGAAGGTATAGCGGCGGGGATCTTGGTGGCCGGATATTACACGAGGATTCTGTTTCGTCTAGTCTGGAAGAAAGAATAGAAGCTAAGGAATTTGAGTTAGCCCATAAAATGAATGACCTATTCGATATCAAGCGAATGGTAAAAAGATTTGATTTAGTAGACCACCAAATTTTATATGGTCGCTACATCGAAGGAAAAACATTTGATGAAATAGCGGATGATCTGGGCTACAGCAAAGGAACCATTTACAACAAGCATGCCATGCTCATGAAGGTTGTCGGATATCTACAAGATTTTACTGCAGTAGAATAAATCTTTCATTCAGATTTCATTAAATTATAATCAAAAACCATTGAATGAAACTATTGTAAATCCGCGTTATAGTAAGAGTATAAAGAACTGACAGTTAGCCGGTTCTTTATATTTCCCTCTTATCCTTTCACCCACACGATAGCCACGGCAGTATAGTGTCCTATGTACAACGTGTGGGTGGTTTTCTGTGTGTTTAGTAATATCTTAGTGACATACATTTCCATCTGTACTATGATTAGTGCGGAGGGAGGTGGAAAAGATGTTAGTTGTGCATTTAAGAGGTAAAAATGAAGAAGGAAAAGATTGTATACTATCTACTCACAACATTTCCATTGAAATGTTCGAATTAATCTTAAAGGTCGGTAAAATACATTCAGATGGAAAGTTATATGAAATCACGGATAGCTATATGGCTACGTATGATGAGTACCCTACGTTATTATTCGTTAAAGAAGTAAAGTAATTTCTCGCTTTTAGTCACATCCATTCGGGTGTGGCTTTTCTATGCTCATTTTACTATGAACAGTTTTCTTTTCCTTCTGTATTGGTTACAATTGGTAGCAGGAGGGGATTAAATTGAACAACTTATTATTTATCATATTCTTATTATCAGCAGCGGCAATTGGAATTTTCATCATTCTAGCTATTCTAGAGTTTATCAAAAAGAATAAACCGCGAGGAATAAAGCAGATAAAGTTTGCCGGGATATCTGCAGCAGTCATGATAGTTTCACTCATCGCGTTCACTGCTACATCTGATCCGGTAAACGAAAAAACAGAAGAGGTTGCTGTTGAGGATGAGCAGCCAGAACCTGAAGAGGAACCAGAGGAAGAAGTTAAACCGGTAACGGAAGAACCGAAAAAGGAAGTTTCTGCACCGGTCGTAGTCGAAAAGCCAAAAGCGGAAAAACCAATAGAAAGTAAACCAAAGCCGGAACCAGTTAAAAAAGAAATCAATACATCCGTTTATGAATATGCATCTAACATAGATATTACAGATGCTCGTGACTTAAACGATCACATTACATTGATGATTGATATGAAGACGGACAATGAGGGCATGGCCTTCCAGCATGTGCTTAATCAAACTTACGATTTCGTACAGCAACCGGACATTGAGGGAGCCAAAACGATTGGAATTAATGTTCGTGTGAAAGGTGACAAAGTCGGAATGTTTACCATCTATCCGGAAAAGTTTAAAGCTAATGACGATGAACCAATGGCTGATGCTGTATTAGCTGCTTCGGATTTAGAAATGGTGAATGCTGAGGTGGAACAGTTCGGAAAGGTAATGGAGCTATGGTAAAGGAGTGATACCATGAATGAACAGATCAGTTGTGATACATGCAGTGAAGATTTTGCTATCAAACTGAAAACCAAAACACATAAGATCACAATCAAAGAATCATACTTCGTCTGTCCGAATTGTAAAACAAAGTATGTTGCGTTCGTAACAGATCCTGAATGTCGTAAACTCCAGAAAGAAATCAATCAGCTGCGAGAATCTAAAAATAATACAGCTAAAGAATTTGCTGAAGGAAAAATAAATGAATCCGAATATATTATTTCAATTAATAAAATTCAAAATAAAATCAAAAACAAAATGAATCTTCTCGAACCAAAGATGAATCATCTTAAACAACAATACTCTTAGCATCTATCCAATCGGGCAGGTGCTTTTATTATGTAGAGGTGGTGAGGCTCCTGTGTCTATGTACTGTGATATACAGAGAAAGGAACGGTGATCCATCATCTGCCTGCTCAGGCTTACGAGCAACCACAAGGCGTCTGGCTATCATTGTCAGGCGCTATTGTTATGAGGTGATCCAGTGGCTCCTATGCGTCAATGCCGTCATCCGTCCTGTCGTGTGCTAATACCGTTTACAGACACGTACTGCGAGCGTCATATACGGACAGTCAACCAAAGCTATGACAAGGCTAAGCAAAGAAGCAATCCAGTGTACGCTGCCTTTTATCAGACTACAGCATGGCGCAACACTCGTAAGGTGGCGTTGATGCGCGATGACTGGTTATGCCAGCACTGTTTAAACAAAGGTAAGCACAAAACTGCCGAGATGGTAGATCATATCATTCCCACTCTTGTGGACTGGGAAAAACGTTTAGAATTGGACAACCTACAGAGCCTGTGTAACGCGTGCCACAACAAGAAGACTGCCAAAGACGTATCGAAGTATAGAAAGAGTCCCCCCGGTGCGTTCTAGCCCTACTGTATGGCTCCCGATTAACCGGCGGGGAGTCTTCTTTAAGAAATTTGCCAGAAACTACTTTACTAAATTAGGAAAGGGGTGAGGGAATGGCTAGACCAAGAAAATTATCCGGTGCTTCTACTGGGAAAATCGGAAAAGAAGAAATTGAACAGCGAAAGAAAGAAGAAGAAACTCTTCGTGAATTTGAGAAAATTTCTCTCTCACCTCCTTCCTGGTTAAGTAAAGACGCAAAGAAGGAATATAAGCGAATTGTTCCGCTCATGGAAAAACTACCAATTGCAGCGCTTGATTTAGCATCTGTCGCCATGTACTGTGATTACTTTTCGAAGTAT